>NZ_LN852695.1:600000-909877 GCF_001244545.1 Candidatus Stoquefichus sp. SB1
AATTATTGTATGGAGGATTTATGTTATCATCAAAGGAAATAAATATATTGATTGAAGCAGCACAATTGTATAAAAATAATTTACTTAATATGAATGTTATGTTCATTCACTATAATAAGAAAACACATAAGTATTCCTATTCTGAGATGTTATTTGAAAAAAAGAACTTTTTACATCTTACAGGAATTCAATTTATAGAATCAGAAGAAGAAAATAAAAAATCAGTTTTATTTTATAATAAATGTATAAATAATAAATTATCAAAAAAGGATATTCTTCCTAAACAAAATGGAACGACTGTTTTAAAATTAGAAATCATACGAGTTATCATGAATTTACATACCAATACATCTATGATAGGCGAATATAATTATTCTAAGCCAAAGTTGATTGTTGATAAAATTTGCGGAGGTGTTTATGCATCATTAGGTATAGATAAAGGTGATAATGGCTATTTTTATCCTAAGAGCACTTTACAGGAAGATATAAGAAAATTAGTAACTTCATATGATATTGTTGAAGGAATAATGATTAAAAATAGAAATGAAAAAGTTTACAAAAAATAAACTAAAGGTAGCTATAAATGACCTGCCAGATGATATAAAGAAAAAAATAGATATATGAACTTCAGCTAATACAATGTTTGATTTAATGTTAACAGATACAGTTGATCTTGTTATTGATATTCCAACTCGAAACAATAACTTAAAAGATGGGTTCTTAATGAGAAGATTTGCAGTTGAAGCAGGAATTCCAATTTATACATCATTAGATACTGCCCAAGCCTTAATAACAAGTTTACAAAAAAGACATCAGGGTGATACGTCACTCATTGATATTACACAATTAAGGTAAAAGAAAAAGTTATGGAGAAATCCATAACTTTTATAATAAAAACAAATTGTGCCTATCTGGGAAGGGATTGAAGTTGATTTATCAACGATTGAATATCCTTTTCATTTGGGTGAGAGAGCGCCTGATCAAAGTTATCAATCAATGGTAAAAACTTTTGAGGGTTATCTTTAGCCAGTTTAGCATAACGTTCACGAATACTTACTGGCATTTTGCCCTGACACATATATGTTCCTATTATCTCATTAGAAGTATCTATATAAGAGAGAATATTGTGAAGAATTGTTTGAAAATATTGAGAACTGCCACCAAAACCAGCTGTTCCAAATAGGAATATTTTTTGATTCTTTATCTTCTTTAAATAATCTTGTAAAGGTCCATCACATGTTCCCTTATCAGTCCAAAAACCAATAAACAAAATATCAGCATGAATGTCATTGGAAGATGGATGACCATAATATACACATTCATCATGTTTATAAAAAGAATGAATTTGTTGTGCGAGTTGTTCTGTGTTTCCAGTATGACTTGAATAGATAATAGCGTATTTCATATGTAGACCTCCTTATTTTGAAATGACCATTTTATTTAATAATGTCATAAGTAATTCTGCTTCTTGCGATGATAAATCTTTTAAGATCATCTGATCCCATTGATAAAAGAAATCATGACTTAACTGAAAAATCTCTTGTCCTTTTTGTGTTAATGATAAGAGTCTTGCACGTTTATCACGTGGATTGACTTCTTGAACAATCCATTGATGATTTTCTAACTTTGTAAGTGCTCTTGTTGTATGTCCAGAATCTAATTGTAATTGAGTGGCTAATTCTTTCGGTGAACATTGTGGATGTTTTCCGATATAGAGTAAAAAGAATAACTGCCCCTGGGTTAAATGATGCTTTTGCAATTCTTTTTGACAGAATTGTCTAAATTGTTTTTGTAATATTGTTATATATAAGGCAAATGATGGCTTCAATTGATATACCTCCAATTAACTGACTAAGTCAATTATCTGCTTTTTTATGAAAAGTGTCAATAGATATGCATCATTGTAAAAAATTAATGAATAATTAAGGAATTTTTAGGCAATATGGTTTATAATAAGGACATACAGGAGGGTATGATATATGATATGGATTATTTTAGGTGTCGTTGTTGTTATAGCGTTATGGGTAGGTATGACATATAATGGTTTAACAAGATTGAGAAATAAGGTGAAAACAAATTGGGCACAGATTGATGTGGTTTTAAAAAGACGTGCTGATTTGATTCCTAATTTAGTAGAAACTGTAAAAGGTTATGCAAAACATGAAAAGGAAACTTTGGATGATGTGATTAAAGCAAGAAATACTTATGTGAGTGCTTCTTTGCCTGAGGATCAAATGAAAGCTTCTGGGGAGTTAACACAAGCATTAAATAAGTTGATGATGTTAAGTGAAGCTTATCCAGATTTAAAGGCGAATACAAACTTTATACAATTACAAAATGAATTGAGAGAGACAGAAGATAAAATTACTTTTGCTAGACAATTCTATAATGATTCAGTTTATGCTTATCAAAATAAGATTGAAATGTTCCCTTCAAATATAATTGCTGGATTATTTGGATTTAAACCTTTTGTTTTCTTCCAAGTTGATGAAGCTGATAAAAAAGCACCAGAGGTTAAGTTTTAATATGAAGAAAAAGAAAATATGTCTTATATTTTCTCTTTTTCTTAGTCTTTTCTTTTCAATTGGAACAGTTTTTGCAAGTTCAACTGAATTAAAAGATATGCAGATTCATGCTTATATTAATGAGGATGGAAGTGCACATATACAAGAAATATGGGATATGAATATTAATGAGGGAACAGAGGTTTATAAAGTTTTTAATAGAATGGGAGCATCAAAGATTACGAATCTCAAGGTCACTGATGAAAATGGCTTGAATTATAAAAATATTGGTGAATGGGATGTTGATGCTTCAAGAAAACAAAAGAATGGAAAATGTGGTTTAGTTACAAAATCAGATGGATATGAATTGTGTTTTGGAATCGGTGATTATGGTAAAAGAACATATACTTTTGAATATGATGTGTCTCATTTTATCAAAGGTTATGAAGATAATGAGCAGGGATTCAATTATGCATTCTTTTCAGATTTATCTTTAACACCAGATAAAGCCAAAGTGACTATTTCTTCACCTTATACATTTAATGAAGAAAATGCATCAATATGGGCATTTGGTTATGATGGTGATGTACATTTTGTAGATGGTAAAGTCGTTATGACAAGCAATGGAAGTCGTTTTCGTGGTAGTAAAATGCAGCTTTTAATGCGCATTAATGATGGGACATTTTCTGCTCCTTATGCAACAGGTCAGTATTTTAAAGATGTTTTAGCTGATGCTCAAGAAGGCAGTGATTATGATAATCTCGATAGTGATGGAAATGATGAATCAACACAAATAAGTGCTATGGATACTATTTTACCAATTGGGATTGTTGTGGGTTCAATGGCATTAGTGGGATCTATTTTTGTAGCAAGTGCTTTTTCTAGTAAAAAACGTGAGAAGATGAAATACGTATTTAGTGATGGACAACCTTTGCATAAGAATAATGTGAATATGTTTAGAGATATTCCTTGCAACAAAGATATTTTTGAATTTTATTATCTAGCAAAGAAAGCCAATTTAATTACTGATAAAGATCGTGGTGGAATGGTTGGTGCTGTTTTATTAAGATGGATTCAAAAAGGTTATATTGTTTTTAATAAAACAGAAGAGTCACGTATGGTTTTCTTTAAAAAAGATGGTTTTTCTATTGATTTAGATAAAGAAATTCCTATTACAGATCCATTAGAAATGAAATTATTAGGTTTTATTAGAAATGCTGCTGGATCAAATAAAAAGTTAGAAACAAAAGAATTTGAAAAATGGTGTGGTTCACACTATGAAGATATTGATGAATGGTTTACTCAGATTGAAAACACTGTAGAATATAAATTTAAAAATAGTGGTTTAATTAAAGTTGAGGAAACCGATACTCGATATATGGGGTTAAAAATTAAAAGAAAACGCGATGTTCTTGATGTTACTTTACGTGAAAAAATGGAACAAGTGATTGGCTTAAAGAAATTTTTACAGGAAATGAGTTTGATTGATGAAAAAGAAGTGATTGAAGTGAGAATGTGGGAAGAATATTTGATTTTTGCTTCTATTTTAGGTATTGCTGATAAAGTGAGTGAGCAATTAGGAGAATTATGTCCAACATTTAATCAACAGTCAAATTTAGATACAATTTATACAATGCAGATGGTTCATATGTTTGCTTATGATAGTATGCGTGCATCACGAAATGCTGCTATGGCTGCTCAGCAGGCTTCAAGGTCAGGAGGCTTTGGAGGCGGTGCATCATTTGGAGGCGGCGGAGGCGGCTTCTCAGGTGGCGGAGGCGGCGGTGTCCGTTAAAAGGAGAATGTTATGAAGAAATATTTATGTTTATTATTAGCTGGAATGTTTATTTTAACTGGTTGTAGTCATGAAGAAGATAAAACAGCACCAGCATTAAAATTAACCAAAACAAGAGTACAGGTTGGATTAAATTCACAAATTGATTATACTTCTTTTATTGAAAAAGCAGTAGATGAAGTGGATGGTGATTTAATATCAGCTGTTCAATATAATGAGATTGATACATCAAAACTTGGACAATCTCAAATTAAATACACTGTCAAAGATGAATCAGGAAATGAAAGTATACAAACATTAACAGTAGATGTTGTGAAATATTTTAAAAATGGTATTTATAGTCCTTTAAATGTGACACCAGATACAGTTGAAAACCCTGAAGATGTAACAGTGCTTGTGAATAAAGTTCATGCTATTCCAGAGGGGTGGGTACCTGATGATTTACAGCCTGTGATTGATAATAAAAATCAAAAGTTGAGAAAAGAAGCCAATGAGGCATATACAAAATTTTATAATGCGGCTAAAGAAAAAGGTATTGATATTTATTCAATTTCAGGATATCGTACAAATGCAACACAAAAGTTATATTGGAATAATCAGGTGAAAGTCTATGGTGAGGAATACGCATCTCAATATAGTGCCTATCCTGGTAGAAGTGAACATCAACTGGGATTAGCGATTGATATTTCTTATACGACACAAGGTGATCGTTTAAGTGAAAAAGTTGCAACAAGTCCACTAGGAAAATTTATTGTCAGTGATGCTTATAAATACGGATTTATTTTAAGATATCAAAAAGATAAAGTTGCAATTACAAATTATGGTTATGAACCATGGCATATGCGTTATGTAGGTGTGGAACTTGCGACAAAACTTCATGAAAGTGGCTTAACTTTGGAAGAGTATTATAAACAATAGGAGGAGTTATGGAGAAAGCAAAATTTTATAAAGTGTCATATCAGCAATTTGAAGAAAGTTATTTAGATTATGATCCAAAGGCATCTCAAGAATCTATTCAACAGATATATGATGAATTGGAATTGCCAAAACGTGCAACACGAGGATCAGCAGGATATGATTTTTATACACCGGTTGATGTTTATTTGAAACCGGGTGAAACAATCAAGATTCCAACAGGAATAAGATGTGAAATGAATGAAAGTTGGGTATTGATGATTTATCCTAGAAGTGGATTGGGTTTTAAATATAGATTACAGTTGAATAATACAGTAGGTGTTATTGATAGCGATTATTTTTATTCAGATAATGAAGGTCATATTTTTATTAAGATGACTAATGATTCTAATGAAGAAAAAAATGTAGATGTAAAAAAAGGTCAAGGTATTGCTCAAGGAATCTTTATGCAGTATGGGATAGTGGAAGATGATGACGCTACTCAAGTGCGTAATGGAGGATTTGGAAGCACTACGAAGTAAGGAGTACTTATGAAAAAAATTATTGTATTCGTTGTTGCGATGTTATTAATGGTTGGATGTTCAAGTCAAAAAGATGCTGATAATAAGACACCTGTTACTCAGGATAAAACAGTTTCGTTCACTGCTGTAGGTGATAATTTAATGCATCAGTTATTAATAGATAATGCGAAAAAAGGTGATGATTATGACTTTTCTTCGTATTATCAGAATATTCAATCTTATATTCAAAAAGCTGATTTGGCTTTTGTGAATCAGGAAACAATTTTAGGTGGTGGAAAACCATCAGGATATCCTAATTTTAATACACCAGATGTCATGGCTAAAAATTTACAGGATGTTGGTTTTGATATTGTTAATGGAGCAACAAATCATAGTTTAGATAAAGGTGGAGAAGCAATTCTTCATTCTATAAATGTTTTTAAGAAGTATAAAGATATGCATTATATTGGTTTGTATGAGTCACAAGAAAAAAGAGATGATATTACAGTTGTAGAAAAGAATGGTATTAAAATTGCTTTATTATCTTATAATCAGTTAACAAATGGACATAAGATGCCCAATTCCTATTGTATGAATTTGTTTGATGAAGAAACGATTCGAAAAGATGTTGAAAATGCAAAAGAAATTAGTGATTTTGTGATTGTTTCATGTCATTGGGGAAATGAATATGATACACAAGCCAATGCTTTTCAAAAAAAATATGCTAAGTTATTTGCAGATTTAGGTGTTGATGTGATTATTGGTACACATTCTCACACTTTACAACCAATAGAATGGGTAGAAGGAAAAGAAGGTCATAAAACATTAGTGGCTTATAGTCTTGGTAATTTTGTAAGTGGAATGATGGAAGAAGAAACACAATTAGAAGGTATGTTATCATTTGATTTAAAGAAAGAAGATAATCGTACATCAATTGAAAATGTTGTTTTAACACCTTTGGTTAATCATTATGAGATTACGAATCTTAAAGATGCTTATGGAACAAGAAAAGGATTTACTGTTTATCGTATGAAAGATTATACTGAGGAACTTGCTAAAAAGCATGGTTTAAATGGATATCAGGGAATTTCAATTGATTTAAATAAGATGAAGGATAAGGTTCAAAAGAGAATAACAAGTGGTATCCAAATAGATATGTAAAAACATAAAGGGCAGCAGAAATGCTGCTTTTTGTATAGATGAAAAATTTGAAATTTTTACTAATAAAGAAAAGTCCTATAAAAAATTGTAGAAGTATGCTATAATACAGACGTTAAACTAGAAAATGGGAGAAAGATATGATTGGTTATTATAATTATACGGTTATATTAACGTATTTGAGTCTAATAAGTGCACTATTTGGGACACATTTGGCTTTTAGAGGCAATACTGTAGGATCTTTAATCTGTCTGTTATTATGTGGTGCCTTTGATTCCTTTGATGGGATGGTTGCGCGTACCAAAAAAGATCGAACTGAAGAAGAAAAAAAGTTTGGAATTCAAATCGATTCATTAGCTGATATGTTTAGTTTTGGGATATTTCCTGCATTAATTGGATATACCATGGGATTGGATAGTTGGATTTGGTTTGTTATTTTTGCATTATATGCAGTATGTGCGGTCAGTAGATTAGGATATTTTAATGTAGCTGAGGAAATGCGTCAAAAAGAGACGACTGAAAAGAGAAAATATTATCAGGGGCTACCAGTGACAAGTTCGTCATTGATTTTTCCAGCTATTTATTTATTAAGATATTTTTTAACACCAATGTTAACTTATAGTATTTATGGTTGGGTTATGCTTATTGTTGCAATTGCATTTGTTGTGGATTTTGCTGTGCCTAAACCTGGTTTTAAAGGTATTTTGGGGATGGTTGGAATCGGTGTGCTTGTTTGCATAGGATTGGTATTTTTATAATGAAAATTTATGATAGAAAAGGTCAGGAAGTTATTGTTGATCAAAGTCAAAATAACTTATTAAAATTATTATATAGTCATGTATTAGGAAGATGTCTGCTAAAAGTGCTTACCCTTCCTTTTATTACCTACTTAGGGGGAATATACATGAATAGTTTTTTATCTAAGCATAAAATTCAACCATTTATTCAAAAAAATCATATTGATATGAGTCAATATATCGTTCAAGATTATCATAGTTATAATGATTTTTTTACAAGACAAATTAAAAGAGAATATCGCCCATTTTCTAAAGATAGTCATACTTTAATAGCACCAGCAGATTCTAAATTGACGTATTATCCAATTTTTCAAGATACTCATTTAAAAATAAAAGATTCTTTATATTCATTGGAGGATTTATTACAGAATCAAGAATTGGCACATAGTTATCAAGGTGGTGTCTGTTTGATTTTTAGATTGACAGTAGATGATTATCATCGTTACTGTTTTATTGATAATGGTACAAAAGAAGATGATCATTATATTCCAGGTATTTTTCATACTGTCAATCCAATAGCAAATGATTATTATCCTATTTATAAACAAAATGCACGTTCATATTCATTATTACATACAGAGAATTTTGATGATGTGATTTATATGGAAGTAGGAGCTATGATGGTTGGGAAGATAGTCAATCATTCGAAAACAAGTTTTCAAAAAGGTGAAGAAAAAGGATATTTTGAATTTGGGGGATCAACAATTGTTATGTTGTTGAAGGCCAATATTATTGATATAGATGAAGATATTATAAAGAACTCAATGACTCATGATGAGACACGTGTTCTGATGGGTGAAAAAATAGGTGTAAAAAGAGTGTAAGTTGTGTTAGAATAGTTACGCATATGTTATCAAGGAGGAAATAGAAATGTCAAAAGTTATAGCCGTTACAAATCAAAAGGGTGGTGTAGGGAAAACCACAACAAGTGTCAATTTAAGTGCGGCACTTGCATATATGGGTAAAAAAGTGCTATTGATTGATATTGATCCTCAAGCGAATGCGACTCAGGGAATAGGTGTTGATCGTGCTGAATTAGATTTAACTGTCTATGATGCAATTACTCAAAATACACCATTAAAAGAAATTATTATTCCAACTGATGTTGAACGTTTAGATATTGTTCCGGCTAATATTGATTTAGCTGGGGTAGAAATAGAACTTTCTCAAGTAAAAACAGGGAGAGAACAAAGATTAAAAAATGCTCTAGCGTCACAAAGAGATAAATATGATTATGTGATTGTAGATTGTCCCCCAGCTTTAGGGCTATTAAATACAAATGCATTAACGGCATCTGATTCAGTATTGATTCCTGTTCAGTGTGAGTATTATGCTTTAGAGGGATTGACACAATTATTAAATACTATTTTATTAACACAGAAGGTTTTTAATGAAGATTTAACAATTGAAGGTGTTTTATTAACAATGTTAGATTCTCGTACAAATTTAGGAATTGAAGTCTCACAGGAAGTGAGAAAATATTTTAGAGAAAAAGTTTATGATGTTGTTATTCCAAGAAATATTAAGTTATCAGAGGCTCCTTCAGAAGGATTGAATATTTTTGATTATGATAGTAGTTCTGAAGGTGCAAAGTCATATGCAAAATTGGCTAAGGAAGTGGTGAAACGTAATGGCAACAGCTAAGAAATCAAAGAAGTTAGGAAAAGGATTAGATGCTATTTTTGGTGATGCATCACAAGGTGGCGATTTACAGTCAGTTATTGATGCAATTGAAAAGAAAGCACCCAATTTATCACATGTTCTTATTCCATTAAAGGATATTAGACCTAATCCATATCAGCCACGAAAACATTTTGATGAAGAAAAATTAAATGAGTTGGCACAATCAATTAAAGAACATGGTATTTTTCAGCCAATCATTGTGAAAGAATCTATACAAGGTTATGAAATTGTAGCAGGTGAAAGACGTTTTAGAGCAGCATCTATTGTTGGATTAGCTGAAGTACCAGCTATTATTGTTGATTTTACTGATCAGCAAATGATGGAAATTGCCTTATTAGAAAATATTCAGCGTGAAGATCTAAATGCAATTGAAGAAGCTCAAGCATATCAGACAATGATGAAAAAATTAAAGTTAACACAAGAAGAATTAGCAAAGCGTGTAGGAAAATCAAGAGCACATATTGCTAATACTGTGAGATTGTTAAAGATGCCTAAAAAGATGCAGGATTATGTTTTAGAAGGGCAATTAACAATGGGACATATTAAGCCACTTATTACAATTGATGAAAAGAAAGCTTTGGAAGTGGCACAAAAAGCAATAGATCAACAATTGTCTGTAAGAGAAGTTGAAGATATTGTGAAAGGTATTAAATTACAGGCAGCAAGAATTGCTAAGCCTAAGGAAGCAAAACCAAAAGAATATGTATATGTAGAAGGATTACTCAGAAAGAAATATCGTACAAAGATTAAAGTTGCTGATAATTCAATTACAATTAAATATACAGATACGAAAGATTTAAATAGAATATTAGAATTAATGGGAGTTATAGAGGAAGAACTTTAAAAAGTTCTTCTTTTTGATGGGAGTTATTTTATGAAAAAATCAATGAATTTATTAGAGGGTCCAATCTTTAAAACCCTTATGACATTAGCATTGCCAATTATGGGAACATCTTTAATCCAAATGGCTTACAATCTTATCGATATGATTTGGATTGGAAGAATTGGGGCCAGTGCTGTAGCGGCTGTAGGAAGTGCAGGGATGTATATGTGGTTGTCCAATGGCATTAGTACACTTGCTAAAATGGGAGGCCAGGTTTGTGTTGGACAGGCAATTGGTTCACAACAGAAAAAGCAGGCAACTCAATATGCTTCAGCAACAATTCAACTCGGAATCTTGTTTGGAATATTATATGGAGTTATAACTCTTATTTGTTATCGACCAATGATTAGTTTCTTTCATTTAACTTCTCAAGAAGTGATTCAACAGGCTGAAATATATTTGATTGTGACTTGTGGATTTGTGGTAATTAATTTTATAAATCAAATTTTTACCAGTTTAATGACAGCGATTGGAAATAGCCATCATCCTTTTATAGCTACAACAGTAGGATTAATACTAAATATTATCCTTGACCCATTCCTTATTTTTGGATTGAATATGGGAGTATTAGGTGCTGCAATTGCTACTGTTATTTCACAATTGATTGTTTTAATGATGATGATTTATTATGCAAAAAAAGATAAGATTTTATTTGATGAAATGAAATTAAAAACACGAAATCCTCAATATATCTATGCTAAAATTATAAAGATTGGATTACCAACTGGATTACAAAGTTTATGTTTTACTTTTATTTCAATGGTTATTGCAAGATTTATAGCTGGATATGGTGATGTCGCTATTGCAGTACAAAAAGTAGGTTCACAAATAGAATCTATTTCATGGATGAGTGCTGAAGGATTTGGAAATGCATTAAATGCTTTTGTGGCTCAAAACTATGGAGCAGGTAATATTGAACGTGTTAAGAAGGGAACGTACTCTGCTTTAAAGACATGTGTTGTTTGGGGTATTTTAACAACAGCAATCCTTTATTTTTTTCCACAAATCATCTTTCAAATCTTTATAACTGAAAAAGACGTTATTCCACTAGGTGTAGATTACTTACAGATTCTTGCTTTCTCGCAATTATTTATGTGTATTGAAAGTACTTTGGCTGGAACATTAAATGGTTTAGGAAAAACATTCATACCATCTTGTGTATCAGTGACTTTAACAGCTGCTAGAATTCCTCTAGTGATGTTGTTATCAGCGACTGTACTAGCCTTAAATGGAATCTGGTGGGCAATTTCTCTATCAAGTATTGCAAAAGGATTGGTTATTGCAATTTGTTATTATTTTGTTATTAAAAAAATAAATAAAAAACAAGATGGCTTATTTAATTAAGTCATCTTTTAAAATAGGGTTATCAGATTTTCTATCAATTTCCATTTCTTGAGAGTACTTTATTTTATCAGATAAATATTTTTGATAATGGAAATGAAAACAATTTGCATAAAGAATATCAAGAATATAAAGGATAGATAAATTAATTGAAAAGTTACCAAGATTAGTAATTAATTTTTGTCTTGTAGATATATATAAACAACATTCACATAGATTTGTAACAGTATTGTGTCCGTATGATGTAATAGCAATCATCGGTATATGGCGCTCCTTGAGTTTTTGAGCCACCCTAACAGCACGAGATGTTTCGCCTGAATAAGAAATAATGATAAAACAACTTGTTTGATCTTGAAAGCAAGCTTCATAATAAATATCACTTGTATTATGATAAGAAATCACAGTTTTCCCAATTTTCAGCATATTATCTTTAAAAACTTTGGCAATATCTTTTGATGCGCCTGATGAGCAAACATAAATATTTTTGGCTTTTTCAAGCATATTAGCGGCTTGTTGAAGAGTGTCATGGTGAATTAAGGCAAGAGTATCTTTGATTGTCTCTTCATAAAGTATTCCTATTTTATTAGCAATTACAACATTTTTATCATTGGGTTGAAATGGAAAATTAGCGTCAATATCTTGAAAATGAGAAGATAAGTATTCTATTTCTTGGATATAAGCTTCTCTAAAATCAACATATCCTTCAAAGCCTAATTTTTGACAGAATCTCATTACTGATGAAGGAGATGTATAAGTGTGTTCGGCAATATGTCGGACACTTTCTTTTTTTATATTAAGATTGATGTTTAATATGTATTGAGCAATACATTTTTCTATCTCTGAAAATGTATGTGTGTCTTTTAACTTTTCTTTTATTAGCATAATAACCTCTCCTTTTTATCATATTATATAATGATTTTCTTTTTTATCTATATATTTTCTACTTTGGTACAACGTTTCTTAAAAGTGAGATGATTATTTTTGTTTTTAGATACGATGTACCTATTGAAGAGTAAAATATTGTTGAAAAATACAAACAAGTTATAATAGCATCATATCATATAAGGGAGGAAAAAATATGGATGCTTTTGCTGATAAGCTCGGTCGTGTTGGGGCATGGTGTGGACAAAATAAATATTTGTCAGCAATTAAAAATGCTTTTCAAAATTTTATGCCAGCAACGATTGCTGGAGCTATTGGTGTATTATGGACAAATGTATTGATTAATGACAATGTTGTCAATGGTGCACCACAAGGGTTGGGAAGTCTTTTACCAATTGTAATGAAGTTGGAACCATTGAATGCTATTTTTTCAGCTATACAATTTGCGACAATCTCATGTATTTCAATTGGAATAGTTATTCTCGTTGCTCAAGAAATTGGGGAAATGAATGGAGAAACTGGAGTTTTTAGTGCTGTGTTAGGATTTGTATCATGGATGGTTGTTACACCTAACACCTATAGTTTGAGTGGACAAACAGTAACTTTAGCTGATCATACAACGAAAACAGTTGCAGATTTTTTACCACAAGGAGCTAGTGTTGCAGATTTTGGTGGAATTTCATCATCTTATACAGGAGCAACAGGTTTATTTACAGCATTAATTATTGGGATTGTTGCATTAGAGATTTTTGGATTATTGAGAAAGATGGAAGTGTTAAAAATTAAAATGCCAGAACAAGTTCCACCTGGTGTTGCTAAATCGTTTGAAGTTCTTATTCCTGCTTTTTTAACGGTTGTGGCAATCGGAGGTATTGGATTTATTGTACATAGTTTAACAGGCAATTATGTCAATGACTTAATTTATACTTTAGTTCAAGAACCGTTAGGTCGAGTGATTGGTAATAATTTACTTGCTGTTTTATTACTTTTTGTTGTCATTTCACTATTTTGGCTAGTTGGTATTCATGGAAATAACATGGTAGAGGCAGTTAATCAATCTATCTTTAGACCATTATTATATGCGAATACAGCAGCTTATACATCTGCAAATTATAGTGGACAACAGGATATTCCAAATATTTTGAATTTAACAATGTTAGAAATGTTTGGGAAATGGGGTGGATCTGGATTAACGTTGTCACTGGTTATTGCTATATTTATTTTTGGAAAACGTGAAGATAATCGAGCAATTGCAACTTTATCAGTTGTACCTGGGCTATTCAACATTAATGAAACAGTGACATTTGGATTACCAATTGTTTTAAATCCTATATTAGGAATACCTTTTATCTTAGCACCATGTTTATCTATTACAATTGGTTATTTCTTAACAATGATAGGTTTCTGTCCAAAAGTTGTTTTGGAAGTACCATGGACTATGCCACCATTATTAATGGGATTCCTAGCAACTGGTGGTAATATTATGGGGGCTATTTCTCAACTAATTGTTATAGTTATTTGTGTTATTGTTTATGCTCCATTTTTAATGGCATATGAAAAATATCAAAATAAACAATCGCAAAAAGTGAGTTAATAATTCTGAAAAATATTTTTGACATCGAGTACAAAGTGTAAACTTTGTACTTTTGGTACATTGTTACGTGTATATAGAGAGATGTGCTATATAAATTGGTACATTGTACAAAGAAATATGAAAAGAATTTACTTCTTTTTAAAAAGAATTATGATATGTCTATAAATATAGAAAGGTGGTTTTTTTATGAAGAATGCAGTTAAAATTGTTACAATCGGTGGAGGAAGTAGTTATACTCCAGAATTAATGGAAGGATTTATCAAAAGATACGATGAACTTCCTATCAGAGAAATTTGGTTAGTTGATATTGAAGATGGTAAGGAAAAAATGGAAATCGTTGGTGCTATGGCTCAACGTATGTGGGATGCATCTCCTTATGATGTCAAAGTGCACATGACTTTGGATCGTAGAGAAGCATTACCAGGTGCTGACTTTGTCACAACTCAATTTAGAGTTGGTTTATTGAATGCTCGTATCAAGGATGAAAGAATTCCTTTCTCTTATGGAATGCTTGGACAAGAAACAAATGGTGCTGGAGGAATCTTCAAAGCTTTTAGAACAATTCCAGTCATCTTAGGTATTGTAGAAGACATGAAAGAATTATGTCCTGATGCTTGGCTCATCAACTTCACAAATCCAAGTGGAATGGTGACAGAAGCAGTCATGAAATATGGTCAATGGGACAAAGTTATTGGATTATGTAATGTCCCAGTTAGTGCAATGATGAAAGAACCAGAAACAATTGGAAAAACATTAGATCAATTAACTTATAAGTTCGCTGGATTAAACCATTTCCACTGGCATAAAGTTTATGATGAAAATGGAAAAGAAGTCACTCAAGATATTATTGATGCAATGTATGAAGGTAAAGATAGTGGTATTCCTGCTAACATTCACGATGTTCCTTATTTTAAGGAACAATTAGATACTATGAAAATGTTACCTTGTGGATATCATAGATATTACTATCGTCAACAAGAAATGTTGGCACATGGATTAGAAGAATATACTGATCCAAAAGTAGGAACACGTGGACAGCAAGTGAAACAAACAGAAGCAGAATTGTTTGAATTATACAAAGATCCTAACTTAGATCATAAACCAGAACAATTAGCAAAACGTGGAGGAGCACATTATAGTGATGCAGCATGTGAAACAATTGCATCAATCTATTCAAATGCCAATAGACACATTGTTGTGACAACAAGAAATAATGGAGCAGTGCCTGATTTACCAGCAGACTGTGCAGTAGAAGTTTCAGCATACATTGGAGCAACAGGAGCAAAAGCAATTGCGTTTGGAGAATTGCAACCAGCAGAAAAAGGATGGTTACAATGCATGAAAAACATGGAACACTGTGTAGAAGCAGCAGCAGTAACAGGAGATTATGGAATGGCATTACAGGCATTCATCTTAAATCCACAAATTCCATCAGGAGAAAAAGCAAAACAAGTATTAGATGAATTATTATTAGCACATAAGAAATACTTACCACAATTTGCAGAAAAGATTGCAGAATTAGAAGCAGCAGGAGTCACAATTAAAGATGATGTTGCTAGAGAATTAACTGAAAAAGGATTATAATGAAAAAAAGGAGGTTGTCATTATGAATCATTTAGGAATTGATATTGGTGGAACATATATTAAATATGCATTGGTGAATCAAGATTTTTTAATTATTGATAAATGGAAGAAACCAACTCATCAATTTCTTACGAAAGATGAGTTCTATGATTATCTCTGTCAAGATATTGATGTCAAGGATATTGATTTTGTAGGAGTAAGTACAGCTGGTATTATTGATGCTGATTCAAATGTTTTATCTAAAGCAGCAGATACAATTTGTATTATGTTTCAAACAAATATTAATCAAGAGATTCAAAAGCGCTTATTTAGACCTGTCTATGCGATGAATGATGCCAGAGCAGCAGGATTATGTGAACTGAAATTTGGAAATGCCAAGGGAAGCAAGATAAGTGCTTATTTGATTATTGGAACTGGTGTAGGTGGATGTGTTTTTCATGGTGAAAAAGATTTTACGGGTATTGATCATTTAGCAGGCGAATTTTCTTTTTTACCATTTGCGATGAAAGATGGACAGATAATAAGTTTATCACATTATGCATCGATGTCTGCTTTAATTGAAATTTATAATAGTAAGGTTTCGTCAGATTGTTATTTACAATATGGTCAAGATATTTGTCATCTTTATTTAAAAGGAAATCAAACTGCTAGTGAGGCTATGGAGGAATGGTGTAGAAATATTATTTTTGCATTAAATACAATGGTTATCTGTTATAATCCAGAAATTATATGTATTGGTGGTGGAATTTCTGAAGAAGATTGGTTTATTAAAAAAATTCAAGATATGTTTGCAAGTTCTCTGCCTAAACGAGTGAAACATCTTATTACAACAAAAGTTGAACGTTGTGCTTATCATAATGACGCCAATATTTTAGGTGCTGTTGCTAATGCTTATCAGAATATAAAAGAAATATAATAAACCCCTTCAATTCTTTAATGAGTTGAAGGGGTTGTTTTTTCTATGGTATTTTTTTACCAGTTACACCGTTAACATTATCTGCTTTGTCATACTGTGTAAGATCTTTATGAGTTCTTTGGAAAAACTTTGTTCGTTCATAATCTTTAGGATATTTTTTATAAGCTTCTTCTATTTGACGTGGATCATCTATAGGAATATTAAACTGATGGAATAATTGAATAATTTGAATGAAATCATCTTTATTTTTCGCTTTAAAAAGATAAGTTCCTTCTGATGAATCCATATCAACAATAGGGTAGAAAATAAATTGACTAAATAGACCAAAGTTAACAAATTGAGCTTTTAGATTTAAGTGAATTTGACGAATAGAAGTTAAATCAAATTCTATTTCATCATTATTCTGATTCATATAACGAATATGTGTTCCATCAATATGAAAGAGAGTATTTCTTTTCGCAATTTGTTCATCATATGGTTGTCCATCAATAACCATATAAACATTTTGTCTAGAGACAAAGGCTTTTTCTTTATTGACTATTTTTATCGCTTCTATCTCTTTGTCTTGTTCTACTTTAACTTCTTCGATCTTTTCAGAGGTATCTTCTTTATCTTCAGAAAACTCTTTTAAAATACTATCTTGAGTTGTAATTTCATTGATTTTTTTAAAGAAGTCCATCTGTGAACCATGGTGTTTATAAATAACTGATTGAATGCCACCGTCATAAAGATACATCATTTTTTTAGCATAACTTGCAATCATTGCATCATGTGTCACTAATAGGATTGTTGTTCCTTGATTGTTTAATTCTGATAATAATTTTAAGACACGATGAGAGTTCTTAGAATCAAGGTTTCCAGTAGGTTCATCACAAAATATAATTTTTGGATTATTGATTAATGCTCTTGCAATAGCAGCTCTTTGACATTCTCCACCAGAACATTCACCTGGGAATTTATCTAACAACTTATCAATATCAAGCGTTTTAGCAATTTCTAAGACTTTTTCTTTAATTTTTTTGTTATCTACATGAGCTAATAAAATAGGTGCAGCAATGTTATCAAAAAGTGATAAATAAGGAATTAAATTATGGTTCTGAAAGATAAAACCAAGATAGTCATAACGGAATTGACATAATTGTTCTTTATTAAGAGAAGTGATATCAGTATCCATGATTTTTATACTTCCTAAAGAAATTTTATCAAGAGTTGATAAACAGTTAAGCAAAGTACTTTTACCAGAACCAGAAGGCCCCATGACGCATGTAAAGTCACCTTCTTCTAATTGAAAATTAACATTATTTAAAGCATAGTAATTCTTGCCTCTTTTTAGAAAAATATCAGGATCATAAATTTTTGAAATATTACTGGCCTCTATTAAGATATTTGACATTTTGTGTAACCTCCTTTAAAGATTGACTTTCTTGTACGCAAGTATAAATAAATAATAGACTATTTACAATGAAATAAACGCTCATCATAATCATAATGACATTAAAAGATAATAAACTTTCCTGATATGCACGATAGAACAACTCACTCATAAAGAGCAATGGAATCACAAAGACAAGAATTAAAAAGAGCGTATTTTTTATAAGGGCTATATGATTTAATAGTGTTGAACGATAACCAATGGCATGAAAAGCAGCGAGTGTTGATTGCCTTTGGGAAATATAAATTGAGAATCTTAATAAGAAACATAAAGCAATCATAATAATCATCATGATAAAACATGGAACAATAATCGATTGAACAGCACTTTGAGTTGCTCCAAAGAAGATTAAGAAAACTAAAATAGGTAATATTAACATATTTAATGCTGCTAAAGTTAACATGATTGTTGAAAATTCATTAAAACTAGAAAGACCATTCATCAATATTGGATGCTTTAATAAATAATGATGAAATAAATCATAAAACAAAGGAATAACTGACATGACAAGCATAAATATTCCAGATAATGCAAAGGTAAAAGCCATTAATAACTCTGTTATAGATAAATGAAATTGAGTGAGTTTGAATAGTGAATCAACTGTTAAATAAAGAGCAACTAAACTCAATATAATACTCGCCCATGGCATTTTTCTTTTAGATGATACAGCACTTGCTTTAATAATATAAACAGGTTTATTCGAGATTGTTTTTTGTGAAAGATGTTTTGCTAAATCAGTATCAAGACTAACAAATTGATGAGCAGAAATAGCTAAGATTACAATCAACGTAAACAACATATACCAGAAAATTAAGAAACAGACATTTACAACAGAATAATTTAATAAAACATAATGACTTTGCATTTGTAAAAGCATATTAATGAGATACATAAGACCATTTCCAATAATAATTGCTAATAAATTTGCTATAAACATTAAAATAACAAACTGAATAAGCAAATACCATAGTAAATCCTTTGGCTTTCTACCAGCGAGTAATAAAATAGAAAACTCCTGTTGCTTATTTGCAATAAAATATTTTGTTGCAAACACGCACAACATCAATGCAACCAACGATGCCAAAGCTGGAATACCATGCAGTGATGAACGAACCTGCCAATGAAAATTCATTTTCGTAAAAGCATCATACATTGCCAGAAAAGTAAATTCAAATGATGCTAGAAAAGTGAGAATCACCAATAGTAAGTGATATTCTTTCTTTTGGTTTTTATAAATCCTTTGGATAAATGTTAACATAATGTTCACCTCTTCTTTAAGTATATATGCATGAATAAATTTCACAAGTCTTCTGGCATAAACAACACAAATATGACATCACTGACTTATCTTTCTTGTGAATTTTTTATCTACATATATAATAACACAGAATAAAAATAATTTAAATAATAAAGTGATATTTCAGAAAAATAATTGTCAAATATTGTTTTTCTATAAATAAGTATAAGAGTTTATTCTTACTTATTGGTGACAGTTTTATATTTTTTTGAATATTAGAAACAAGTATCTCTACTCTATGTAGTAATCAAAACCATATTAATATTGACATTATTCAACAGATTTGGTAACGTATACATAAGAGGAAGAATACGAGGAGATAGACAATGAAGATTATTACAGACACAGGTTCACTATACTCGCCTGAAGAAGGAAGAAAAATAGGTATTGATGTATTACCACTTAATGTGATGGTAGATCATAAAAATTATCAGGAATATGTAGATATTCAAAGTTCAGAATTTATTGAAATTGTTAAACAGGGACATGTACCAACATCATCTCAACCTGCTATAGGTGTGACAATGGAGACTTTTGAAAAGTATCCAGATGAAGAGATTTTGGTTATCAATATGGCTGATGGTTTATCTGGAACATATCAAAGTACATTAGGTGCAAAAGAAAGTATAGACAATAATGAGAATATACATGTTATTAATTCAATGACATTATGTGGACCAGAAAGATACCTTGTTGAAAAGGCAGTGCAATTAAAAGATGAAGGATTATCACTAGATCATATCATGAAAGAACTACATAAAAGTATTGCTGCTGAAAAATCATTTTTAATTCCACAAGATTTTGGCTTTCTAAAACGTGGTGGACGTTTAACACCTTTGGCTGCAACAGTTGGAGGTATGTTAAAAATCACACCAATTATGACTACAACCAAAGATGCAAAACGATTAGAAAAATTTGCAATGAAAAAAACATTTAAAAGTGCAATTAAAGAAATCATTAAAGCTTTTCAGGAAATGGGTGTTAATGAGGACTATAAGATTTATGTGACTCATGCTGGTGTATTGGAACAGGCTCAAGCAGCAATGGCACAAATTCAGGAAGCATTTATGAATACAGTGATTGAACTTTATGAATTATCTCCAGCTTTTATTACTCAAGGCGGACCTGGTTGTATAGCAATTCAGACAATTAGAAAATAATTATTGACCTTGTCAAAAGCAAGGTCTTTTTTTTCAAAAAATGAAATTCCTCCTCTACAGGATATGATAATTATTTTAGAAGGGTATGTTTATAATAAATATATAAACATCATATAAAGAGGAGGATAAGAAAATGGATAATGTGATGAGTGTTAAAGAACGTTTTAAGAAGTTATATCCTCAAGAAGCTCAAGCTTTTGAAAATGCCAAGAGTGATGAGGAATTAACAGCATTAAAAAATCAATTTCTTTTAGAAGCAAAGCAAAGACTTATTCAAGAAATTGAGAAAACTGATTTAAAAAACACAGTTGATCTTGAAGCTTTAAAAGGTACTGATGAAACGGTGGCAGTAGCCATTACTGAAAGTGTGTACAAAACCTTGATCAATGCCAGAGGAGATCAAATTGAAACAGAGTTGATAAAGTTCTTTGATACAGTGGAAAGATTAAAGGATATGGGAACACAAGATGCTGAGGTTTTGACTTATGCAATGGTCAATGGTGGGATTGCTGCACTTGGAATAGCAATGGTGACTGATTTGATACTTAATCTTTTACAAGGATTAGGCTTAGCTGAAGCAATCTTTACAGCTGTTGTTTCACTAGGAACTACGGTTGTTGGGGCAATTGTTGATATTATTGTTTTGTGTATTATTCCAATCTTTTATTTTATGGCTAAACCGGCTGCTTGTATTTTTATGATTATTAATGAATTAGAAACAAATCTTGTAATTGATGAAGAAAAAGTAGTTCATGGTAAGGTCAATGTCAAAACAAGAGAAATTGCAGCTTCATTGAAAATTATTCATACAACCAGATCAGGAGGAATTTGGTCTACTCAAAAAAAAGATGCGGCTCTTATTGGAACGCAATATGGTGTTGTGCTTAGACAAGCAAAAGGTATCAGTGGAGTTGAACCAGACAACACAAAATTTGCAGTAGGGGTTGAATGTCCACTTGCTTCTGGAAATAATTCATGTGCTGTAGGAATTAATAAAACAGCTTCTCAGATTGCTGATGAAGTAGATGATCACCGTCGTCAATCTGTATCTGTATCTGATGGGAAATATGGAATAGAGATGCACTGTAATAGTGGCAGTGGTTCATTAGCATATTATATTTGTCGTATTTATAAATGTTAGGAGGAATGAATATGGATAATCAACTCAATAATGATCTTCTTCAAATAAAAAAGAAGTTTGAAGAGATGTTTCCAAACTATGCTTCAAGATTAGAAGCAGCTACACAACAAATGAATAATGAAACATTGGAAGATACTTTAAAAGTAGAAGCAGATATTGAAGCTATTCAAAAAGAAATGATTGATAGAATTGTAAGTGATGTTAAGAAAGTATCCAATAATGATATAACAGAAGGTTTTGCTATACAACTAAGCCTTGATAAATATAATGATTTAATTAATGCTAAAGGTGATTCTATTGAAACCCAACTATTACGTCTTATGGATAGCTTAGAAAGATTAAAAGATATTGATAAAAGTGATTCAGAAGCTATCACAGCAACGATTTTAGGGGGTGGTCTATCAGCCATTACAGCTGCTGGGATTACTTATTTTGCACATTGTATTACAGCACAAGAAGTCTTATTACCAGCTGCTTTTGGAGCTGTTGAGTTTTGTACACCAGCTGTTATTGTTGGTGCAGTTGCCATAGCAATTGTTCTTATCATTATTCCATTGATTTATTTTGCGAATAAACCGGCAGCTTGTATCCTTTTGGTTATTAATGAGTTGCGTCAAGATTTAATTTTTAAAGATGATAAATGTGTCCATGGTAAGATAATGGAAACAACAAAACATATTCCTAAAATAACCGAAACAAACACGTTAGGAACATTTTATTCAGCAGGCTTTTTTGCCTCACAAAAAAAAGATGCTGCACTTATTGGCACACAATATGGATTAACTTTAGTACAGGCTGATATTGATAAAATTACTTTTAATTTTGGTGTTAATTGTCCACTTGCCGATGGAAAAAACAATTGTGCTGTAGGTTGCAATCAAACCTCTCAAAGCATCAGCGAAGATGCGGTTTTATATCAAAAACAAGAATATAAGCATGTTCAAGACGGATATGAGATAGATATAAAATGTAATAGTGCAAAAGGTTCTGTTGCTTATTATATTGCTAGAGTGAGATATGCTCGACAATAAAAAGACTTCTAAATAAGCCCCTCTTGTTCAATATTTGAGCAAGAAGGGGCTTTTTAATCTATTGAAAATTTGAATTATAAGATAGATAAAGAAAAAATGACTTTTGTTGATTATAAATTTTTTAGATTTATCATATACATCAGATTATAAGAGCATCCAGATATAGAGGGTTAATCATCTCTAATAAGTTGAAAAAATGATGATGTTCATAAATAGAAAATTAAGAAAGAAATAATTCCAAATATTAACTTTAATACTACAAAAATATATAATATGTAGTAGCAAAGTAAAGTAATAAAATGAAATAATGAATGAATGTACAAATCTTAGTAGGCATCATGTCATATTTTGAGAATAATTTGATTTTGTAGTTTTTGTGGAATGAGTTTTTGATATGTTTTTTCAATCCATTTTTTTGTAAAACCATTTTTATAGTGATAATGTGATTTTTCAAATTCCTCAGTATATTGGTTATAAGGAATAAGTTTAAAATTCTTTAATTTACTATCGTAATAATTGATAATAGGTACATAATCAATATTTTGAATAGATATCTGGTTATCCTCTTTAACAACATCAAGTGTAACCATCATAGAAACATTATAAGCATTTTTGAATTCCTGATTGGTACGATCAACGACATGGTCAGCAGAAATAAAATTCCCTAAAGAATACATACATAATGTTTTATTATTATTGATCCATTCCATTGTTTGTGAACAATGAGGATGATTACCGATAATAATATCTACACCTAAATCACTTATAAACTGAGAGACTTCTTTTTGTTGTTTAGAAATTTGATAAGTGAATTCAGTTCCCCAATGCATCATAGCAATCAATACATCACAGTTTTGGCGTGTTTCTTCTATTTCTTTTTTAAGAATAGCTTTATATTCAGATGTGAATTTTCTATCACTTGGTCGATTAAATAATCCCACTTTAGATTGATTTTTTTCACTCACGATTTGATTTGTTGCATATGTATAAGAAACATAGCCGAAACGAATACCATTAATTGTTTGATATTTACCTTGTTGACGTTCTTTTTGATTATGATATGTTCCAACTGCTAAAATATTTTTTTCTTGTAAGAAATCCAAAGTATTATCAATTCCTTGATTGCCTCTATCATTCGCATGATTATTAGCAGTTGATACAACTTCCAAACCCAATGATGCGACTTGTTCACCAATTTCACGTGATGCATTAAAAGAGTAACCAATACCTGATGTTTTTAATTCAGTTCCACCGATAGGTGTCTCTAAATTTGCAATTGATAAATCATCTTTTTGAAAAATAGGTCTAACAAGATCATAATATCCTTTATCTTGAGAATCTTTTTCAATCCAATCATAGTAAGGTTGTTCATATAATAAATCACCAACAAAAGTACAATGAACATTTTGAATTGCTGATTGTGATGTAACTGGCTCTTTTTTTGTCTGACAAGCAGTTAAAAACAAGAGAGTACATAAACATAATTTTATTTTTTTCATAAGTATCACCTATTTCATTGTAGAATAAAGTCGAAAAGAAAACAACATTTTTAAAATATGAAAATGACTTTCATCTTCTGAAAAATATGATATAAAAAAGAATTTTGTCTTTATAATAAGAGAGAATTAAAAAGGAGGAAGAAAAAGATGAGTTTTCCAAAAGGATTTTATTGGGGTGGCGCAACTGCTGCTAATCAATTAGAAGGTGGCTGGCAAGAAGGTGGTAAAGGTATCTCTTGTCCAGATGTTTGTACTGGTGGAACTGCTACAACAAGTAAAAGAATTACACCTGTTTTAGAAGAAGGAACTTTTTATCCATCACATGATGCAATTGATCATTATCATCGTTATAAAGAGGATATTGCTTTATTTGCTGAAATGGGATTTAAGATGTATCGTTTCTCTATTGCATGGACAAGAATTTTCCCAAATGGTGATGAAAGTGAACCTAATGAAGCAGGATTAAAATTTTATGAAGATTTAATTGATGAATGTTTAAAATATAATATTGAACCATTAATTACGATTTCTCACTATGAAGTACCTTTTAACTTAACAAAAAAATGGAATTCATGGGCTGATAGAAGAATGATTGATTGTTATTTAAACTTCTGTAAAGCTATTTTTACACGTTATAAAGGAAAAGTAAAATATTGGTTAACATTTAATGAAATTAATAGTGCAACTGCAAAAATGGGAGCATTCTTATCACAAGGAATTTTAAATGAAATTAAACCAATGGAGTTTATGGACCAAGTTGATGTTGCAAATAATCGTTTCCAAGGGTTACATCATCAATTTGTTGCAAGTGCAAAAGCTGTTAAAATGGCACATGAAATTGATCCAAATTATCAAGTAGGATGTATGCAAATTATGGCAACAAGTTATGGATTAACTTGTAATCCGGCTGATCAAATTGCTAATCAACAACAAAATCATTTAATGAATTGGTTCTGTAGTGATGTACAATGCCGTGGAAAATATCCAGCATATATGGATAGATATTTTAAAGAGAATAATATTACAGTTAATAAAGAACCAGGTGATGATGAAATTTTAGCTGCTGGTCCGGTTGATTTTTATACATGTTCTTATTATATGTCAAATTGTCAGACTGCTGATCCTGAAAAACAAAAAGCAGGAAAAGGAAATATTTTAGGTGGGGTTCCTAATCCTTATTTAAAAGCAAGTGATTGGGGATGGCAAATTGATCCAGAAGGATTACGCTATTCATTAAATGAAATTTATGATCGTTATCAACTTCCTATTTTTGTTGTGGAAAATGGATTAGGTGCTTATGATAAAATTGATGAAGATGGTAAAGTCAGAGATGATTATCGTGTTGATTATTTAAGAAGTCATATTCAACAAATGCATGAAGCAGTATTAGATGGTGTTGATTTAAGAGGATATACACCTTGGGGATGTATTGATTTAGTTTCTGCTTCTACTGGTGAAATGGCAAAACGTTATGGTTTCATTTTTGTTGAAAGATATGATGATGGTACAGGTGATTTTGCAAGAAGAAGAAAAGAATCTTTTTATTGGTATAAAAAAGTCATTGAAACAAATGGTGAAGATTTAGGGTAGATGATTCTATCCTTTTTCTTTTCAAATTTTGTTGAATAACTATCTGTTTTGAACAAAATCAGTATAATAGAAGTGAGGTGAAAATATGATTCAAGAAGCAAAGAAAGAAGATTTAGAAGCAGTTTATTCTTTAATATGTGAGTTAGAACAAGAAAAGATAAATCCAAAACATTTTCAAGAAGTCTATAATCAAGGATTAGAGAGTCCTTATGTTGAATTTTATGTTTATTGTCATGAAGGGAAAGTGATTGGTTTTATAAGTTTGTATATTCATCAATATTTACATCATCATGGCAATACAGGAGAGATTGTTGAATTGGTTGTGACACCTGAATATCGTGGCTTAAGAGTTGGTGATCGTTTATTGTGTCATGTTGAAAAAATAGCTAAAGAAAAAGGGTTAGTTGAGCTGGAACTTTCAACATCAACGTACAGAAAAAAAGCCCATCGCTTCTATGAAGCACATGGGTATTTGAAAAATCATTACAACTATACAAAAAATATTTAAAAGGCAACATCATTCGTATCGTCTCCATTTCCATTGACTGGAAATGCATCACCAAGATATGTAGGTTCGGGTTTAAAAATACATGTTAGAAAATCTTTGCAACGTGCAGCGACTTCGCGTACATCACGCATAGCCTGTCCTGAGTAATCACGTGGGTTAGAAGATACTCCCACTGCTTCAATACCCAATTGATTGGCTATGTATAAAGCTCTATAAAGGTGATAGTCCTGTGTGACAATAATCACCTTTTTTGCTTGAAAAATTTCTTTTGCTCGATAAAGACTTTCATATGTCGAAAAGCCAGCATGATCCATAAAGATATCATTAGAAGGAATACCTTTATCTATTGCAAACTGTTTCATCACACCAACTTCATTATAGTCATCTTTTCCATGATCACCACTCATAATTATTTTAGGTGCTTTTTTATCCTGGTAAAGAGATATTGCCTGTTCAAGTCTATCATTTAACATAGGTGTTGGTTTGCCATTACGAATACCTGCTCCTAGTACCAAAATACAATCAGCATCCTTGATATCACTACTGAATTGTTTTTGGGTTGAATGACACATATAAAAATTAATACCTGCAATACTTATAACTCCAATCAAGATAAGAATACCTATAATAATAAAACTTTTTTTTATAAAATTCATGATCATCACCTCTTTACTATCATAATATAATAATCATGTGTATATCTTAAGAATTTCTTAATTTGATTGTTTTAAAAAATCTATAACATTATCTAATGAATGAAATATTTGACTTGTCATTTGAACAAATGCGGGTTCTGGATATTTCATGTCAGGAATACAAATAACAGGAATTTGAGCAGTATGTGCTGCTTCAATTCCAGCTTCACTATCTTCTAAAACAATTGCCTCTGATGGAACAATATTGATCTTTTCACAAGCTTTTAAAAAGACTTCAGGATGAGGTTTACCATGTGTCACTTCATCACCACAAATAGAATTATCGAAATATTTATACACATCTGCCATAGTCAATAAACGTTCCATTCTATGTCTTGTACTAGATGTAGCAACTATTGTCTTATAATCATTGTCTTTAAGATATGTTAATAATTCAACCAATCCTTGTTTTAAAGGAACACCTTCTTTTATAAAAATATCATCCATAAGCATATGAACATCATTTAAAACCTGATCCATTGGAAAATCATTTCCATATTCATCAAACATTAATTGATAGGCAGTAGGGAGAGTCTTACCTAATAATGTTTTATAAAAATCTTCTGACATTGAAAGACCCATCTTGGCTAATATTTTGACATAACAAACATATGTCACTCTTTCACTATCAATCATTAAACCATCCATATCAAATATTACTGCTTTTATCATTTTGTTATCCTCCATTATATAAACGTAGTATAAAAAAACAATCAATTTGTGTCAATGAAAAAACAAAGAATATATCAATATTATTTTGCTTATTTTAAGAGTTTATATTATAATGGAAAAGGTTTGGAGGTTAGATATATGAATAATATGATAGAAAGATTGGAAACAATTGCAAGAAGATATGAAGAATTAAATGAAATCTTAATGGATCCTAGCATTGCTAGTGATATTAATAAGATGACAGAAGCATCTAAAGAACAGGCAACACTTGAAACTGCTTATCATTTATATCAAGAATATAAGAAAGTATTAAGTGGAATTGAAGAAGCAAAAGAATTATTAAAAGAAAGTGATCCAGAAATTCAGGAAATGGCGGAATTAGAGTTAAGTGAGTTAGAAGAAAAGAAACCTCAAATTGAAGAAAAACTCCATTTAGAATTGATTCCAAAGGATCCAAATGATAATAAGAATGTTATTGTGGAAGTGCGTGGTGCTGCTGGTGGTGATGAAGGAAATATTTTTGCAGGTGATTTATATAGAATGTATGTGAAATATGCTGAATCACAAGGCTGGAAAGTAGAAATTATGGAAGCTCAAGAATCAGATGCAGGGGGATATTCATTAATTTCTTTTATGGTTAAAGGTGAAGGGGCTTATTCAAGATTGAAATTTGAATCAGGTTCTCATCGTGTTCAACGTGTTCCTAAGACAGAAACACAAGGACGTATCCATACGTCTACAGCTACAGTTCTTGTTATGCCTGAAGCTGAAGAAGTTGATTTTCATTTAGATCCTGGTGATTTAAGAATTGATACATATCGTGCATCAGGTGCAGGTGGACAGCATATTAATAAAACAGATTCTGCTGTTCGTATTACCCATCTTCCAACAGGAACAGTGACGACTTCTCAAGATGGACGTAGCCAGCATGATAATAAAGATAAAGCGATGCGAGCAATGCGTTCAAAACTTTATGAAATGAAACTTCGCGAACAAGAAGAAGCATTAGGAAGTGAAAGACGTAGTAAAATTGGAAGTGGTGATCGTAGTGAGAAAATTAGAACTTATAATTATCCACAAAATCGTGTCACTGATCATCGCATTGGTTTAACAATTCAGCAGTTGGATCGTATTATGGAAGGTAAGTTAGATGATATTATTGAAGCTTTGATGAATGAGGAACAAAGATTAAAGCTAGCAGGAGAAAATGATTAATGACAATAAGAGAGTTAATTCGTCAAAGTGAAGCTATGCTAGATGAAAAAGATAAAGATTGCAATGTAGCAAAAGTATTATTTTATCATCTTGCTAATACAGAACCTCATCAATTATATTTAATGATGGATGAGGAAGTTGATCAAGATCTTTTAAAAGAATTTCAGGCTGGTATGAAAAGATATATGGATGGAGAACCTATTCAATATGTAAAAGGGAAAGAAACATTTTTTTCCAGAGATTTTATTGTCAATGAAAATGTTTTGATTCCGCGTTATGAAACGGAAGAACTGGTAGAAAATATTTTATATAAGATAGATGATTATTTTGATGCATATGAAAAGATTGATTTATGTGATATTGGTACTGGTTCAGGAGCAATTGCCATTTCTTTAGCTTTAGAAGAAAAGCGCTTGAATGTTGTAGCAACGGATATCAGTCATGAAGCGTTAGAAGTCGCTAAATTAAATGCTGAAGCCTTAAATGCCAATGTCCAATTTTTTCAGGGAGATATGTTAGCACCTTTAATTGAAAGAGACATGAAGGTTGATATTTTTGTATCAAATCCACCTTATATTCCATCACAGCAGGATATTGAAAGTGTTGTCAAAGATAATGAACCACATGTTGCTTTATTTGGTGGTCAAGATGGTTTGTATTTCTATCGTAAGATTTTTTCTCAGGTTAAAACAATTTTAAATAAAAGAGCTTTATTAGCTTTTGAAATGGGATTTGATCAACGTGAATTGATGCAAGAAGCAGTAGAGTCTTATTTTCCAGATACTCCTTATGAAATTATCAAAGATATCAATGGAAAAGATCGCATGTTATTTATTTACTATCATTTAAAAGGATAGATTATGATTTTAGAAACAGAAAGATTATATTTAAGACAATTACAACTTGATGATGCAAAACGAATGAGTGAATATCGTAATAAACCTGAAGTTGCTCAATATCAATCATGGGAAACATATTCACCAGATGATGCTTTAAGACGAATTGGACAATGTTTATTAATTAAATCATTGAATCAGCCTAAAACTGATTATCATATAGCTATTGTTCATAAAGCTGATGATTTATTGATTGGCGATTTATTTGTAGAGGTTTTAAATGCGAAAGTTTTTGTTTTAGGATATACTTTAGATAGTCTTTATTGGTCAAAAGGATATGCTAGTGAAATAGTAGAAGCATTTTGTCATTATATGAAAGAAGAATTTCATTTTAAAAAAGTGATTTGTTATGTTTATTATGATAATGTTCGTTCTAAAAAGTTACTTAGAAAACTTCATTTTGTAAAATTTGATGAATCATATTATTATAATGATGAAGGATATGTTAAAAAACTAAGGTGATTTCATGTGAAATCATCTTTTTTCATATCTTTTTCACAAATTTATATTATAATGAGAAATGAAATGAGGTGTGAGACATGAGAGTTTTATTGGTAGAGGACGAAAAGTTAATTCGTGTCTTTATTGTTGAATATTTTAATAAACAAAATGCTGAAGTTGTTGAGGCAAGTGATGGGTATGAAGCACTTTCTTTGTTAGATGATGCTTTTGATATTGTTTTGCTTGATATTATGATGCCAGGTATTGATGGGTATGAAGTTTGTAAATTGATTAGACAAAAAAGTGATGTACCTATTTTATTTATTAGTGCTTTAAGTGAAGATGATAATAAATTAAAAGGCTATGCTTTAGGAGCAGATGATTTTATATCAAAACCTTTTACACCTTCTTTATTATATGCTAAATGTAATGCTTTACTTAAACGGGTTAAGAAAGAGAATAATGCAATAGATGAAGGGATTATTCATATAGATGAAGATACGCATGAGGTGTTTATTAATCAAGAAAGTGTTCAATTATCTCATAAAGAATATACCATGCTTATTTATTTTATTAAAAATAAAAGAAAAATATTATCAAGAGATCAATTGTTAGATCATATTTGGGGTTATGATTATTATGGTGATCAGCGAATTGTGGATACATATGTGAAGAAACTCAGAAAGAAAATATTAGATGCTGCTCCTTATATTCAAACAGTTGTTAAAATTGGATATATGTTTGATCCTAAGGAGAGTAAGTCATGAAAAAACTGAATTTCAGTTTAATTTTAAAAATAACAGGTGTTGTTTTTATTGCATTTGCTATTGTGTTAGGAAATGAAATCCGTTTAGGGATAGATCGATATATTAAAAATACATTGGATACTGATGCTGAAGCAACAATTCGAAATCTTGATAAGTTTTCTAAATCCTATGTTGAATCAGCAGCTGTCAATAGTGTTGACTTTCAATCATCTAAGTTTCAGCGTATATACCGCAGAGCATTATCAGGTGACTCAACAAAGGTCAAATGTTTAGTAGATAAGCAAGGAAAAATATTAGATATTTCTCGTGATGGTGCGAATCGTCCAACAATTTGTCTAATTATATCTGGTTATCAAGGGACACAAAGTTGGCCAGCCTATTTTAATTTGCAGTCAATGGATGAAACAAGTTTGAATATTTTGGAAAGTGAGCTAAAGGATCATCAAAATGAACAAAATAATGTGGAATTGAAAGGTGTTGTTTCTAAAAAGAGTGATACAGATAATGAATATATTCAAGTGGATATAAAATCATTTGTTTTAAATGGTAAAGAAATTTATTCTGGTAAAGTCAAAGGAAAAGTTGAAGATATTTCTGGGTATGTGAGTTCATATATTAATAAAAATATTGAAATTGTTTTTTCTACATCTGTGAATGAAACATTAAAATCTTCATCAATTACAATTACAGCAACAGATTCATCTCAAATTCAAACACAAACATTGGTATTAGATTATCAAAATGCTATGGATGGTTTAGAACAAGAGATTGCGAATCGTTTTCAAAAATTTAAGTCATCTGGAAAACCAATCACTTCTAGTAATTATGCAAATGCTATGCTTTTAAATCCTTATGAATATAATGGAAGATATTATTCAACTGTTATGATTCGTTTGGAAGACTGGAGTTTAATTGGGGATAATGAAATAAGTATTGATTATAATGATGAAGAATCATTGAATATGGTAACTGCTGGTTATCTCTTTGTCACACAAGAGTATGAAGATTTATCAATGAAAACACTAAAACAATTTATGTATGATAATTCATCAACCTATTTTTTAGCGTTTATATTGATTATTTTGATATGTTTGTCAATTGCTTATATGATTGTTAAACCGATTCGACGCATTGAAACAACTGCAAAGCATATTGCACATAAAGAATTTGATTATCCAATTGATATGACACGGCATGATGAATTAGGCGATTTGGCAAGAAGTATTGATCAGATGAGTAAAGAACTTGAAAAAACAATCAATAGTTTACATCAGGAAATTGAACGGGTCCAGAAACTTGAAGAAGTTCGAAAAGAATTTGTTTCTAATTTTACACATGAAATTAAAACCCCACTTGGTATCATTAATGGATTTAGTGAACTGGTAGAATTAGAACAAGATGAAAAGAAACGAAATGAATACATTGGAATTATTCAAAATGAAACAAAACGTATTAATGAATTGGTTCTTGCAATGTTAGATTTATCAAAATTAGAATCACAAAATATTGCTTTAGATTTTGAAGAAATTGATTTATTAGATATTGTAGATGAATCATTAGATTCAATGATGCACTTATTTGAAAAGAAATCTATTCATGTTCATACATCATTAGATTCTTCAGTTATTACAGCTGATCGTTTTAAAATGGAAATGGTTGTTTATAATTTTATAAGTAATGCATTAAGATATACTGAACCTGGTCAAAATGTATATATTCATTTAGATGAGCATTGTTTTGAAGTAGAAAATGATGGAGATCCAATTCCAAATGAAGATATGGAAAAGATTTGGTTAACATTCCATAAGGTTGATAAAGCTAGAAATGCTGAAGGAACAGGATTAGGACTAGCCATTTGTAAAGCTATTTTAGATTTACATCACTTTGAATATGGTGTCAAAAATACTGAAAAAGGAGTTCTCTTTTACTTTAAGTACTAAGGGGTAACTCCTTTTTTCCATATTTTACCAGTAGAACTTTTGGCTTTGATTTGAGAAAATGAAAGTTTGAAAGGAGGTAAATAATGGGAAAAACATATGGATATATTAGAGTATCATCTAAAGATCAAAATATTGCAAGACAGTTAGCTGCTTTAGAACAGTTCCATTTAAAAAAACGTTGTATCTTTGTAGATAAAATGTCTGGTAAAGATTTTAATCGTCCAAGTTATTTACGATTAATGAAAAAAATTAGAGAGGGAGATTTAATTATTATTAAATCGATTGATCGTTTGGGAAGAAATTATGATGAAATTATAGAGCAATGGCGCTATATTACAAAAGAAAGGAAAGCAGATATAAGGGTTTTAGATATGCCATTATTAGATACGACATTATCAAAAGATATCTTAGGAACTTTTATTGCTGACTTGGTATTGCAGGTTTTAAGTTTTTGTGCTCATGAGGAACGCAGCAATATTAAACAAAGACAAAAAGAGGGAATTGCAGCGGCTCGAAAAAGAGGTGTTCAATTTGGACGAAGACCCATTGTTTTACCAGATGAGTTTTCAAACATTGTTCAAGCTTTTGAAAGTAAACAAATAAGTGAAGAAGAAGCAATTCATCAATTATGTATGAGTCGTACAAGTTTTTATAAATATAAAAAAGCGTTTCATCAGTAAAAACCAGTGAAAAGGGGAGTTCTGATTTTGGATTCTCCTTTTTATATATGTTAAATCATTATTCTTTTTTGATATGGTCTTTCTAATATGACAAATAATTTAAAAAGAAGAGATTATAATGGCTTGTGTGAGGTGAGAGTATGGAATTAATTATCAATCCAGGTCGTACAAAAAAAATAAAAATGCAGTTTGTCATCTATATAACACTCATATCCTTTTTAGTATCTCTCGTAAATATCTATCATACATCGCTGTTATTTGTTTTACCATTATTTTATCTGTGTTTTATGTGTGGTTATCGAGCGTTATTGAGTTATGTAGTTGGTTTACTGATTGGCATTATCTTTTTAAAGGTTCCCTATGAAATATTATTGATAAGTCTTTTTTCTTTTGTTTTATTAGAGTTTTGTTTATTGTTTCAATCGATGCGGTCTAGATATGTTCCTTATTTATTGACATTGATAGGAGGTATCTATTATGCTTATATCCAAATTGATTTATTATCAACTTTATTATTAACAGTTTTAACTTATTTTAATATTCTTATTTTTGCTTATTTAGCACCATTATTTATGCATGGTGAATCTGAACTTTTAACTCATGAAAGAGTGAAATCATTATCTGTTGTTATTTTTATTAGTCTTATGAGTATTTTACCATATTCACAATTTATGACGATGATTTTAATAAGAGTTTTTATTCTCGTTATGATATATCATGAATGTTTAGATGATCTTTTGCCAGGTTTGTTTTATGGAGCATTGTTGATGTTGCTGATGAATTTAGGATATAAAGATGATATATTGGCTTTTTTATTACCGCTCTTTTTCTTTTATATGGTGAAGTGTGAGTCAAAGTTTACAATGACAGCTCTGTATTTTGTTTCACATTTAATTTTGCCTTTCTTTTTAGAATTTTCGTATACATATCATGGTCTTATAGTTGCGATGAGTGGGTTTATTTTCTTAATATTACCTATTCATAAAACAAAGCCATTATTATCATCGAGTTATCAGGAAATGACCATGAAACAGCAGTTATCAAAACAAGTGGATTCTTTTTGTCGTTTATTTGAACAGATGACATCATTATTTACACAGACACCTTCTCATAATCATTCTTTAGAGTATATTGGATATGTTTATGAAGATATGTGTCAGAATTGTTCTAGTCAGGAAACATGTTTTAATAAGAAATACGGACCAAATCGACTTGTGAAGTTAATGAATAAAGGATTAAAAGAAACATATAATGCTCATGATGAAGATTTTATTTATCAATATTGTTTAAAACCAGAACAATATCTTGAAACAATGAAAGGTTATCAAAAAGATTATCGTAAGCTTAGTCGAGTTCAAGAAGAATATATGACTATGAAAAAAGATCTTTATCATCAGTTCTCATTGTTAAATAATGTTTTTCATCAGTTTTCTTCACAATTAAAAATTGGACATATTGAAGAAACACATATTTATGAACATATGGAAGGTTATCATTTTCAGATAGCCCATCTTAAAAAATATTATGAATCTCAATCTGTATACTATATAGAAGTTGGTCTTTATGAAACAACACGAGAAGAAGTAGAGAATGAATTTATCCCAATTTTAGAGGATTATCTTAATGAATCACTAGATATTGAAGTCATCAAAACACCGATGCATCAGTTGGGTTATACTTATTTGGTTCTTAAACATCATGCACGCTATTATGTTCAATATGGTATTTCACAATGTGCAAAAGATTCAGTGGCTTGTGGTGACAGTTATAGTGTATTTGCAATGGATGAAAATCAGTATTTTGCTGTGAGTGATGGTATGGGACAAGGACAAAAAGCAAGTGATGATTCTTCTTTGACACTAGATGTTATGAAACAATTGATTGTTAATGGTATTTCTTTAGAAGATACGCTTCAGTCGGTTAATGCTTTATTAAAGATTAAGAATCGTAATGATATGTTTACGACTGTTGATATGATCCAGGTGAATTTGGTTTTAGGAAATGCGACAATGATTAAGTATGGGGCTTGTCCAACTTATATTTTAAGGGATCAGGATGTTATTGAAGTGAAATCTGAATCATTGCCAATGGGGATTGTTTCACCAATTGAAACATCAGTTGAGAAATTTCAATTAATGGAAAATGATATTATTTTTATGGTTACAGATGGATTTACAAATCAATTTGGTGAGTTCTTAGATGAAAATAAGTATTTGATTGATGAAGATCATCCTAAAGAAATCGCCCATTTATTAACACATTTGGCTAATGATGAAGATAAAAATGATGATATGACACTTATTGTTTTAAAACTTTGTAAGCAATAATCCCAAAATATTGGGATTTTTGTTTTTGAATTCACATTTCTTTGATATAATGGGCTAGTGGAAGTGATAAAAGTGAATGTACAATTATTAAATAAATCTTTATATTATGTTATTGGTGTATCTGGTGGATGCGATTCAATGTATCTTTTAGATACTTTACAAAAAGCAGGATATCATTTATTAGTAGCACATGTGAATTATAATTATCGCCATGATAGCAATGTTGATTATGAACTTGTTTGTGATTATTGTGCAACTTATGGCATACCTTTTTATTATAAGGAATTTCATAGTGAAGATTATCATCACGGGAATTTTCAGGATGTTGCCAGAACATTGCGTTATAATTTTTATAAAGAAATATATAGTCTTTATAAATGTGATGGGTTGATTCTTGGACATCACTTAGATGATCACCTGGAAACAATCTATATGCAGCTTTCGCATCATAATACGATTCATTATTTAGGTATCAGAGAAGAAAATTATGTTCAGGATATGCGTGTTATAAGGCCTTTAATGGATTGTTATAAGGAAGATATTTTACAGGAATGTGCGCATTATCAAATTCCTTTTCATGATGATTATACAAATTTTGAAGTTGATTTTGAAAGAGATAAGGTCCGTAATACTATTTTGAATCAATATACAAAACAACAAAAAGAAAACTTGCTGTTAAAGGCAAATGAGCATAATCAAAGAATTCATGAATTAGAGTTTAAAGTGAAACCTTATTACCAACAATATATAAGTGATGGACAGATCTATTATTATTATATTCCTCGAGATTTAAGAGAAATCTTTTTGTATTTAATTTTAAGAGATGTTATGCATCCAAAATTAATTTCACAATCTTTAATTGAAGAAATTAAACATCAGATAGATAGTGTAAAACCAAACATTCAAATGAATTTACCAGTTAATTATCTGTTCATAAAAGAGTACGATAATGTCTATATCATTGATAAAGAGAAAACCAAAGGTTATTGTTATGAATTTAAAGAATTTATTCCTTTTGGATGTGAATATTTTCATTTATTGGATAATGGTCATATCAATGAAGGTGTTTATTTAAGTCAAGATGATTATCCTATTACAATACGAACAATTCGTGAAGGTGATAGTATCATGACTTCTTCAGGAACAAAGAAGTTATCTCGATTGTTTATAAATGCAAAAATACCGGCATTAAAGAGAAAAACATGGCCAGTTGTTCTGAATAAGGATAAAACCATTATTTTAGTTCCACATATTGCAAAAAACATTGATTATTTGACTACAAAACCTAATGTATTTGTGATAAAATAGGATAACCATTATAAGGAGTGAAAAAGAAGTATGCATAAAGATGTCAAAGAAATTTTATATACACAAGATGAAATTTCTCAAAAATGTAAAGAATTAGGCAAACAAATTATGAATGACTATCATGATAAAGATTTGGTTTTGGTTGGGTTATTAAAGGGATCTGTTCCTTTTTTAGCTGAACTATCTAAATATGTGAATCTTGATGTCACTTTTGATTATATGGATGTCAGTAGTTATGAAGGTGTAGAGTCTCGTACCATTACAATTAAGAAAGATCTTGACCAGGATGTGAAAGGAAAAGATATTTTATTAGTTGAAGATATTCTTGATACGGGAAAAACTTTATCAACAGTTAAGGCAATGTTAGAAGAACGTGGTGCAGCCAGTGTGGAGATTGTCACAATGTTAGATAAAAAAGAGGGGAGAACATTCCCAATTGAAGCGAAGTATGTTGGATTTGAAATTCCTAATGCATTTGTTATTGGATTTGGTTTGGATTTCAATGAAAAATATAGAAACTTACCATATGTTGGTATTTTAAAAGAAGAATGTTATCAATAATAAAGGAGATCGTATGAACAATAAAAATAAGAGCTTATTTAAAGCGATAATGCCTTGGTTAGTTGTTATTATTCTGTTGAGTTCATTAGTCCCCCTATTAAATGGTGGGAAATCTAGTGAAGTGAATTACAATCAGTTTGTTCAGATTGTAGATCAGCAAAAAGTCACAGAGATGACAGTTATGCCTGGTATTTATGTTACAAGTGTAGAAGGAAAATACACAAAAACAGAAGATGGAAAAGATGTTGCTTATACATTTAAGACAAATGTTCCACAGACAGATGAGGAATTAAATTCACTTATTCAATTATTAAAAGATAAGGGAATTAGCGTGAAAATCTTAGATGCTAAAAGCGAAAATATGTTGATGGATACTATTATTGGATTATTACCATATGTATTATTAATTGGTGTTATGGTATTTGTCATGAGAAGTATTGGTGGTGGCGGAGGAGCCAATGCCAAAGCGTTTGATTTTGGAAACTCACGTGCCAAACTTGAAAAAGATAGTAAAACAAGATTTAGTGATGTAGCAGGTGCCGATGAAGAAAAAGAAGAATTAACAGAATTGGTTGATTTCTTAAAAAATCCGAAAAAGTTTGTGAATATGGGGGCTAAAATACCTAGAGGTGTCTTACTTGTTGGGCCACCGGGTACTGGTAAAACATTATTAGCAAGAGCCGTTGCAGGTGAAGCTAATGTGCCATTCTATTCTATTTCTGGTTCTGAATTCGTAGAAATGTTCGTTGGTGTTGGTGCTGGTCGTGTGCGTGATATGTTTAAGAAAGCAAAACAAAATGCGCCATGTATCATTTTCATTGATGAAATTGATGCTGTTGGACGTCAAAGAGGAACAGGTGTCGGTGGTGGACACGATGAACGTGAACAAACTTTAAATCAGTTATTAGTAGAAATGGATGGATTTAGTGGAAATGAAGGAATCATCATCTTAGCAGCAACAAACCGTGCTGATGTTTTGGATCCTGCATTACTTCGTCCTGGACGTTTTGATAGACAAATTCAGGTTGCTAATCCTGATAAAAGAGCAAGAGCAGAGATTTTACGTGTTCATGCTAGAAATAAAAAGTTTGCACCAGATGTTAACTTTGATAATGTAGCACAACGTACACCTGGTTTCTCAGGAGCTGAACTTGCCAATGTCTTAAATGAATCTGCATTGTTAGCAGTCAGACAAGGACATCAATTAATTACACTTGATGATGTTGATGAAGCTATTGACCGTGTTATTGGTGGACCAGCTAAGAAGTCACGTAAATATACAGAACATGAAAGAAAAGTTGTTGCTTATCATGAAGCAGGACATGCAATTATTGGATTAACTTTAGAACATGCCAATAAAGTTCAAAAAGTAACAATTATCCCACGTGGAAATGCTGGTGGATATAACTTGATGACACCTAAAGAAGAGACATACTTACAAACAAAATCTCAATTAATGGCAAGTATTACAGGTTATATGGGTGGACGTGTAGCTGAAGAAGTTTTCTTTGGTGATGTCACTTCAGGTGCTCATAATGATATTGAACAGGCAACAAGAATTGCACGATTAATGGTTACAGAACTTGGTATGTCTGATTTAGGACCAATTAAATATGCTTCAGGTCAGGATGCTGTTTTCTTAGGAAGAGATTACTCATCACAAGATAATTCACATTCTGGTCAAATTGCTTTTGAAATTGATCAGCAAGTTCGTAAGATTATTGATGGATGTTATGCTGAATGTAAAGAAATTATTGAAGCACAAAAAGATAAATTAGTTATTATTGCTAATGCTTTATTAGAACATGAAACTTTAAATAATGAACAAATTGAATCATTATATAATACAGGTAAGATGTTAGAAATGCATGATGGTAAAGTCAGTGATTATGATGATCACCATGATATTACTTTCCCAGAAGCTCCTAAAACACCTGATCCTGTAGATTTAGATGATGATTTACTAGATGAAATGAAATAAGCGCATAGCGCTTATTTTCGCATAGGAGAAAACAAATGAAAAGAAGTACAATGAGTAAAATATTAGTATTTATTCTCGTGTTATCTATGATTCTACCTTTGATTAGTTATTTTGCATTTGGAGGATAGACGATGAAAGATTATTTAGTAAGAGGAATTGTAAATTCTAAAAACTGTCGTGTCATGTGTTGTACAACAACACAGCTTGTTGAAGTTGCACGTCAAAAACATGGGTTATGGCCAACTGCTTCAGCAGCATTGGGACGTATGATGTCAGTGACACTTATGATGGGTGCTATGAATAAAAATAAAGAAAAAATGACAGTAACTATTAATGGTGGTGGACCGATTGGAACAATGCTTGCCACAACAAATAGCGATGGCAAAATCAAAGCTTTTGTAGCCAATCCAGAAGTTCATTATACTTATAATGACACAGGAAAATTAGCTGTTGGTGTAGCAGTAGGGAAAGAAGGAAGTCTACAAGTTATTAAGGATATGGGGTTAAAAGAACCATTTGTTGGAACTGTTCCTTTACAAAGTGGTGAAATTGGTGATGATTTCTCATATTATTTTATGGTTTCTGAACAAATTCCATCAGTTGTTTCAGTTGGTGTTCTTGTGAATGATACAAATGAGATTTTAGCTAGTGGTGGTTTTATTATTCAACTATTACCAGAGGCTACAGAAGAAGATATTCAGTATATTGAAGAAAAAATGAGAAATTTCCCACCAGTTTCTTCTTTAGTAAATGAAGGAAAAACACCTGAAGAAATTCTACAAATGATATTTGATGATGTGGAAATATTGGAATCACAGGATTTATTTTTTGAATGTGATTGCAGTAAAGAAAAGATGCGTTCAACCTTAATAACAGTAGGAAAAGATGAGATAGAATCAATGATTCATGAGGATCATGGTTGTGAAATCAAATGTCAATTCTGCAATGAAGCATATCATTTTAATGAAACTGAATTACAAGAGTTATTAGATGAAATGAATGAATCATAAATATTTTTAAATAGCTGTTTTCAAAAATTGAAGATAGCTATTTTTTGTCATTGAATGAAATGAAAAAGAAGACACGGATGGGGGTGTGCCTTCTTCTTCTAGGTTTACCAATATTAGGAATATAACTAATCGATAACTTACATCTATTTTAATGGGGAGGAAAAATAGAGGGGAAAAGTGTAAGCTATCTGTTAATATCATTGACAATCTGAAAAGTTTTATACAAAAAAAGTAAAAAGACAGTTGAGGGGAGAGGGAAAACAACTGTCTTTTCTATTATTTTATGAGTAACATCAAGGTTGGGAGGGAAGATGTTACTGAAATATCATGAAAAAATTATTTGCGATTTTTATCTGAATTTTTTAAATATCACCTCCTACAAGATATAATATATCATTCATTTGTCTTTGTTTTATAAAAAAATTATGTTATATTGTGTTATGGTGAAAAAAATGAAAATAGGAAATGTAGAATTAGAAAATAGAATTATTATGGCACCATTAGCTGGTATTACAAATGTTGCCTTCAGAAAAATTATTAAAGAGTTTGGTGCTGGGCTTGTTGTTAGCGAAATGGTGAGTGATAAGGCTTTATGTTATGGAAATCAAAAAACAATAGAAATGCTTAATGTTGATGAAAATGAGCATCCTATGAGTATTCAGATTTTTGGTGGAGAAGTGGAAACAATGGTGAAGGCAGCACAATTTGTTGATCAAAATTCAAATTGTGATATTATCGATATTAATATGGGTTGTCCTGTTCAAAAGGTTATCAAAGCACATGCCGGTAGTTATTTATTACAACATCCCCAATTGGTATATGATATTGTTAAGAATGTTGTTGAAGCTGTAAGTAAGCCAGTCACAGTCAAAATAAGAATTGGTTATGATTTTGATTCAATAAACTGTATTGAGATTGCGCAAATGATTGAGCGTGCTGGAGCGAGCGCAATAGCTATTCATGGTAGAACACGTTCACAGATGTATGAAGGACATGCTGATTGGTCTTGGATAAAAAAAGTAAAAGAAGTAGTCTCTATTCCTGTTATTGGAAATGGTGATGTTAAAACTGCTCAAGATGCTAAACGTATGTTAGATGAAACAGGCTGTGATGCGGTGATGGTAGGTCGTGCTGCCTTAGGGAATCCTTGGGTAATCAGACAGATGGTAGAATATGTTGAACATGGAATCTTGTTAGATGAACCAACCATCGATGAGAAGATTGATCAATGTCTAAAGCATGCACAAAGATTAATTCCAGTTGAGGGTGAAAAAAATGCCATAAGACAAATGCGAGGACATGCTCCATGGTATATTAAAGGATTGAAATCTGCTTCTCAAGTTAAAAATCGTTTATCAAAGATTGAAAGTTATCAACAGTTGGAAGCAATTTTAGAAGCATATCGTGTTTATCTACATACTGGGGATAAAACTGCATTTGAAAAATTTGAATAAAGTGTTTCTATATTTATGATCAATTCCTACTTATGTTGATATATGAGATATTTAAATTTCATATATTGATTAGGTAGGATTTTATTATAATTTTTCACTTCATCAAAGATTAATATAACACTAACATAGAATGTAAAGATTCATATGATAATTTTATATATAATGGGTTTATATGAGGAGAATTAACAATGAAAAAATATTTAAGTTTAGTTTTAATAAGCCTAATGTTATTTATGAATGCAGTATCATCGCATGCTTTGGATAGTAGTGTATCTGAATATTTATTATGGAAATAAATATATATAATGAATATGGTAATATTATTATATTCCCTAATTTATTATTTTTAATATTAACTGTGATTATTGGAGTTTGTGCTTATAAAATGAAAAAGTATTCATCAGTAGGAAGTTTATTGTTAGGTCTGTATTTATCATTTATTATTTGTACACTTTTTTTCCCAATAGTGATTGACTGGGGAGATGCATATAATTTTCGTGATGATTTTCAATTCATGATTGTTCGTTATCGACCGATTGATCGCATTTTATCTAATCCACTTTATTCATTTTATCATCTGATAATGTTTATTCCTTTAGGATATATCATGAAAAAAGAAATGACTCTTAAAAAGACAATTTTTTGGTATATTATTTTGGTTTTGGGTTTAGAAAATATCCAGTTACTGATTAATTTAACATGTCATTATGTACAATATACTTATGATACGTGTGATATGATTTTTCATTTTACGAGTTTAATTGTGGGAATGCTATTCAGTTATATCCCTATAAATAAAATAAGAAATCAATGGAATGAAAAGAAAAATATAAAATGTAAGCGTTGACAATAAAAATATAACATGCTATGATGATAGTGTAATTTATGGATTGTTATAGCAAAGATATGGCTACACAAAACCTGTTTACAGATACTTTTTCTGTGACGGGTTTTTCTTTTTGGAGGGAGAGATTTCAATGATTATTAAGAAAATTTTAAATAATAATGTCGTGATTACATTAAATGATCAACATGAAGAAATCATTGTGATGGGAAAAGGTTTAGCTTATGGGAAAAGACCAGGAGAGACAATAGATTCTCAAAAGATTAGTAAAACCTTTGAAATGAGCCTTAAAGAAAGCCAAAGAAAGATGATTGATATGTTAAAAGATATTCCTATTGAATATATGGAAATATCTGATCAAGTGATTCAAAAAGCGAGAAAAGAATTGAATAATGATATTGATGATTCTCTCTATATAAGTTTAACAGATCATATTCATACAAGTATCGAAAGATATCGTGAAGGAATTCTTTTAAAAAATCAATTGTTATTAGAAATTAAGCATTTTTATAAAAAGGAATATGAGTTAGGGTTATGGGCACTTTCGTTAATTGAAGCAAAATATCAGATTCATATGGATGATGATGAAGCAGGATTTATTGCATTACATATTGTGAGTAGTGAAGTTGGTAAGAATATTAGTGATGTTTATGAAATGACAGGGTTTATTCAAGGAATATTAGAGTTGGTAAAAAATTATTTTCATAGAGATTTTGATGAAGATTCTTTATCTTATTATCGTTTTGTAACACATTTAAAGTTTTTTGGATTAAGAGTTTTTAATCAAACGAAACATAATCAGGATGAATCTTTAAATAATGATCTTTTAGAAATTATGAAAGAAAAATATGTTCAACCTTATTTATGTGCTTTGGAGATTAAATCATTTATTGAAAGAAAGTATGATTATTCTTTAGAGGATGAAGAAGTTTTATTTTTAACGATACATGTAGCAAAAATCATTTCTAATAAGTAAAGGAGGATAGTGGTGAAGAAATGATTGATTAATAGATGGGTGGTGACATTCAGTTGGCCAAACCTTCATGAATTGAAGTTTTCAAGAAAATGGAGGATAAGAAAATGAAATATGAAAAACTTTCAAGAGAAATTATTGAGGCTGTAGGTGGTAAGGATAATATTATATCTTTAGTTCATTGTGCAACACGATTACGTTTTACTTTAAAAGATGAAACATTGGCTAATGATGAAAAAATTAATCATATTGAAGGGGTTTTATCATTAGTAAAGAAGGGTGGACAATATCAATTAGTTATTGGTAATTATGTTCATGATGTTTATTTGGAAGTTGTTAAACTTGCAGATATTCATGAAGAAGGAGATATCTTAGAAGCTCCTAAGAAAAAACAAGGTATTATCAATTCTATTTTTGGAGCAATTATTGGTAGTGTAGGACCATTAATTCCACCACTTGTTGCAGCAGGGTTAGGTAAATGTATATTAATGGTTTTAACATTAACAAAGGTTTTATCAACAGATTCACAAACTTATTATATTTTTAATTTTATTTTTGATACAACATTTACATTTTTACCTGTTTTGATTGCTTTTTCAGCAGCGAAACAATTTAAATGTAATCCTTACATGGCAGCATTTTTAGGCTGTATGTTAGTTCATCCTAGTTGGGCTGAAATGGTTGCATCAGGGAAGCCAATTCAATTATTTGGAATAATTCCAGTGGTTGCTATGAAATATACATCTACCATTATTCCAAGTATTATGATTGTTTGGGTCATGAGTTATGTGGAAAGATTCTTTAATAAACACATTCATGCAATGATTAAGAATTTTATGGCACCATTATTAACAATTTTAATTATGGCTCCATTGTCATTTGTTATTTTAGCTCCTGCAATGACAGTGATTTCATTAGGAATTAGTAAAGTTATTATGTTATTTTATAATCAATTTGGAATGATAGCTATTGGTGTTTCTTGTTTATTATATCCATGGTTAGTGTCTACTGGAATGCATGCAGCACTTGCATTAGCAGGTATTGAAATGATTGGAAAATCAGGTTTTGATCCATTTACAAGAACTTTGACTTTATGCCATAACATGTCACAGGGCGCTGCCTCATTTGCAATTGGATTAAAAACAAAGAACAAGGAATTTAAGAGTACATGTTTTTCTTCAAGTTTAACAGCTTTTTTAGCAGGAATTACTGAACCTTGTTTATATGGTGTGACATTGAAATTAAAGAAACCTATGTATGCCTGTATGATTGGTGGCGGTGTGGCTGGGTTATATGCTGGTTTTGTTGGTTTAAAGGCTTATGCTTTTTTAACTCCAGGATTATTTAGTTTACCAATGTGGATGACTGAAAATAATGGTAATAACTTTACAAATGCTTTAATAACAATTGCAATTTGTGTAGTTATAACATTTATTGCAACTTTAATGATTGGTTTTGATGATCCTGTGGAAGAAAAGGAAACAGTCAAAAAAAATATAAATAATGAAATTAAAAGATTGGCAAGTCCAATTGAAGGAAAGTTAATTGATTTAGATCAAGTTGATGATGAAACATTTGCTAGTGAAGTGATTGGTAAAGGAATTGCGATTATGCCAACAAGTGGAAAAGTTTATGCGCCAGCTGATGGTGTAGTGAGTGCAACGTTTGAAACAAAACATGCGATTGGATTAACAACTGATACAGGAATTGAATTATTAATACATATTGGAATTGATGCTGTTAAACTAGGAGGAGAATGTTTTAAAGAGATTGTCAAAAAAGGTCAACGTGTTCAAAAAGGAGATTTACTTCTAGAATTTGAATTAGATAAAATGGCAGCATCAGGAGTTGATCCAACAACAATGGTCATTATTACGAATAGTCAGGATTATTTAGAAATCTTACCAGTTAAAGATAAAGAGGTCCATTCTTTAGATCAATTATTAACAGTTATATAGAAGGAGTGAACAAAATGGTTTATGCAGATTTACATGTTCATACAAATCATAGTGATGGAACACAGGAAATACGTGATGTTTTAATGATGGCTAAAGCAAAAGGAATACAAACAATAGCAATTACTGATCATGATACAATCAACCATTTAGATGAAGTTGAACAGATTGGAAAGAAACTAGGAATAAGAACTATTCGAGGTGTAGAAATGAGTTGTTATGATGAAGAAGTTGCTAAAAAGATTCATGTTGTAGGTTTATGGTTAAATGAAAAGGCACCTCATGTAGAGGCACTTTGTCAAAAAACATTAGCATGTAGAGATGCATATCATCATAAACTGATTGAAAATCTTTCTTTAAAGGACTATCATATAACTTATGAGGATGCAAAAAAATATTCCCCTTATAATATCGTCTTTAAAATTCATATCTTTTTGGCATTAATGGAAAAATATCCTAAAGACATGACACCGCAAAAATATCGTGAACTGTTTGCTTCAAAGACATCAAAGGAAACAGATTTGCAGATGGGCTATATAGATATTCGTGAAGGAATAGAAGCAATTCGAAAAGATGGTGGGATTGCCATAATTGCACATCCTTGTGAATATAGTAATTATGATGAAATTGCGAAATATGTTGAATATGGATTACAAGGGATTGAAATATCCCATCCTAGCATGAAAGAAGAGGATTATCCTTTAGTGCAGAAATATGTGAAAAGATTCAATTTGTTTCAAAGTGGGGGAAGTGATTTCCATGATCCTCGTTTAACACAGATGGGTCAATATGGACTAACTCAGCAACAGTTTGAAGAGTTAGAAAATCATATGAGAAAGGTGAAAGAGTTATGAGAGAGTTACGGATAAGAAATTTTAGAGATGTCAGTGGTTATCAAAATGAATATGGTGAAGTCATGGAATCAAATATGATTTTTAGAGGGGCGTCGTTAGACGCCATCTCTTTTGATGATGCGAAGTATATGGAAGAACAATTAGGTATCAAATATATTCTTGATTATCGTGATGAACAGGAAGCAAGTCTTGCAAAAGATATCACTTTTCCTAGTGCCAAGTATATACGAATTGGGGCATTGCAATTGAAAGAACATAAAGATAATGGTTTTGATTTTGGAAGTATGTTATCAGGGAAAATGACACCTGATAAATTGAAATTTTTAATTCAATATATTCAGGAAGGTTATCGAACAATGGCTTTTGATAATCCTGCCTATCATCAATTGTTTGAATTGTTATTGAAGGATGATGGACATGTCTATTTTCATTGCTCAGCAGGAAAGGATCGAACAGGGGTCAGTGCTTTTTTAATTATGATAGCATTAGGTATGAGTGAAGAAGATGCGATTGATGAATATTTGTTATCTAATGAGTATTTACATGATTTTGTAGAAGGATTTTATAAGGAACATCATATTCCTAAAATGTTTAGAAAGTATTGTGATCCATTATTGATGGTTCAAAAAGAAAATATTTTACTGACGATTCAATCTATTAAAGAAAAATATTCAGATTATTATGAATTTTTAGAGAAAGAGTATGGTATTGATGAAGAGAAAAGGAAGGTATTAAGAGAAATATATTGTAAGTAGGGGGGTGAATATATTGGCAACTATGATTCATTGGGAGTGGTTTTTAAGAATTATTTTAGCAGGATTATGTGGTGTTTTGATTGGGTATGAAAGAAGAAATCGAAATAAGGAAGCAGGGATTAGGACCCATGCAATTATTGCTTTAGGTGCAGCATTAATCATGATTGTTTCTAAATATGGTTTTCCTGATGTGAAAGAGTACGATGCTGCACGTATGGCAGCACAAATTGTCAGTGGTGTTGGTTTTTTAGGTGCTGGTGTTATATTTGTGAGACACGGGACAGTATCAGGATTAACGACTGCAGCTGGTATGTGGGCAACTGCTGGGGCTGGAGCTTGTATTGGTGCAGGACTATATGATGTTGGTATTATGGCAACGCTATGTGTAGCTGGATTGCAGTTCATATTCCATAAGGGTGTTTTTCGTAAGTTTACGAATCAAGGTCAAATTATACAAATACAGGTCACTCAGGATGCTTCTGCTCTCGCTGATATTCAACATACTCTTAAAAAACATGGCGTTGCAATTCAGTCAATGAAAGTTGAAGTCATAGATAGAGATACTTTGTTTATTGAAGTTGATGGTATCACACCACAATCATTTAATCGTGAGGAATTATTAGAAGAAATGATGGATAAGAAATATATGAAGATGTTTAGTTATGCCTAAAAAATAGCGATAAATGCTTAGAATTTCTTGACAAGAACTATCATTATTTATATAATACAAAGCGTATAGAAAAAGGCTATGAATAGATAAGTAATTATTTTGAATCATGTTTAGAGAGTCCTGGTGGTGAAAATGGATGATGATAGAAATAATGAATAAAGACTAGGAGCCGTATTTTGGATCAAACGTGATAAAATAACGTGTGCCGCGTTACAGGCTAGACTCTGTTAGGAGTTGAAAAGGTTGTTATAGTGATATAACAATAAATTAGGGTGGTAACACGATGACTCTCGTCCCTTGCGGATGGGAGTTTTTTATTTGGAAAAGGAGAAGACAATGGAAGAAAGACAATTTAGTGAACAAGAGTTAGTCAGAAGAGAAAAGTTAGATTTTTTAAGAGAAAGAGGTATTGATCCTTTTGGACAAAGATTTGATGTAACACATTTTTCAAAACAAATTAAAGAAGAATTTGCTGGGAAAACACATGAAGAATTAGAAGAGATGGCAGTACCTGTTAAAATTGCAGGAAGAATTATGACAAAACGTCGTAAAGGAAAAGTCTGCTTTATGCATATTCAAGATAGAGATGGACAGATTCAAATCTATGTGAGAAAAGATGTTATTGGTGAAGATGAATATGAAGTTTTAATTAAGAGTGATATTGGTGATATTGTTGGTATTGAAGGGACTGTCTTTGTAACAAATACTGGAGAATTATCAGTCAAAGCAACAAAGTATATTCATTTAACAAAAGCATTACGTCCTTTACCTGAAAAATATCATGGTTTAAGTGATGTTGAAGAAAGATATAGAAGAAGATATGTTGATTTAATTATGAATGAAGAATCAAGAAAGATTGCCTTTGCAAGACCTAAGATTATTCGTTCTATTCAAAATTTCTTAGATAGTCAAGGTTATGTTGAAGTAGAAACTCCAGTCTTAAATCCTATTTTAGGAGGAGCTGCTGCAAGACCATTTACAACGCATCATAATGCTTTGGATATGAATTTCTATTTAAGAATTGCGACTGAATTATCATTAAAGAGATTGATTGTTGGTGGTATGGATGCTGTTTATGAAATTGGACGTTTATTTAGAAATGAAGGAATGGATAGAACACATAATCCTGAATTTACAACGATTGAAGTTTATAAAGCATTTAGTGATTTAGAAGGAATGATGGATTTAACTGAAGGTATTATTTCTAATGCTGCTATGAGTGTATGTGGTACATATGATTTAGAGTATAAAGGAAATAAGATTTCTTTAGCACCAGGTTTTAAACGTATTTCTATGACAGATGCTATTAAGGAACAAACAGGTATTGATTTTGCAACTGATATGACTTTTGAAGAAGCTAAGGCTTTAGCTGAAGAAAGACATATTGAAGTTGAAAACCATTTTGGTTATGGTCATATTATTAATGCTTTCTTTGAAGAATATGTAGAGGAAACAATTGTTGAACCAACATTTGTGTATGGTCACCCAATTGAAATTTCACCACTTGCTAAGAAGAATTTAGAAGACCCACGTTTTACTCAACGTTTTGAATTATTCATTTGTGGAAATGAATATGCAAATGCTTTTACTGAATTAAATGATCCAATTGATCAATATGAAAGATTCGCTAACCAGTTAAAAGAAAAAGAACTTGGTAACGATGAAGCTAATGAAATGGATTTAGATTATGTAGAAGCATTGGAATATGGACTACCTCCAACAGGTGGAATGGGTATGGGAATTGATAGACTTGTTATGTTACTAACTGGTCAAGAATCAATCCAAGAAGTGATTTTATTTCCACAAATGCGTCAAAAAAAATAAATTTTTATAGAACACATTGTTAAAATAGTGATCAGATGATTATATAGGTTAAAAAAGTGATGTCGCTTCACTCCACAACAACGGGCAACGCCCGTTGTTTCAAGAAAATAAATAAAAAAGGCGTCAGTATGAATATTAGTGTGTTTGTTGTGGCGTCATATGTATTAATAAACATTAGTGAACCAAAGATATTTAGGGTGATTAATAACAGTTCATTAGAATATAATTGGTAGAAACATGTAGAATATGGAAATGTGAAATGAAATAATTAATAACGGAACAGCAATAGCGGTAGGTGGTTAGCCTTGGTCGTGAGACCGATGGTACGTAATCTTCGTTGACATAAATATCCAATAAGTTGGAAATATGAAAAACGGAGGTGATTGACATGACTACATATGAAACAGTTATGGTGATGCTGACTTGTTTGGCATTTGTTATGACTGTCGTAGGAATAATTGTCAAATTGCTTCTTGTCATTATAGATAAGGAATTTAAAGCAAAAAAATAACTACCTCATGCGTTTTGGTCGACCGTGAGATAGTTATTTCATAGTTGTAAATCCAAGGCATAACCGCTTATCGGCTGTTCCTTCTCTCACTTACATTATAGTTTATACAGAAATGAAAGTCAAATACTCTTTTTTGTTTAAAATAATAAAAAAACCAATGAAACCTTTCTCGAATGGGAGAGGTTTTATTATGTTTTTTATTAGAGTACCTCTGTTTTCATTTCAAAAAGAATGAAAAATGATTATCATAAAAATTACTTTTGGGTATATTCAGTTTTGAATATAATAAAGCCATATTAACTGCAACTTGATTATGGTGAAATGAATAGATGAATATGATATAATATTTGCAGAAAGTATCTTTGGGAGAAGTAGATGAGTATGAGTGAAGAAACAAGAAAAATCATTGATGAAGTCGATGCAACAATGCGCCTTGAAGGTATGCCTTTGACAGCTGATGACATGGAAATGCTGAGGCGATGCTTAGAGAAAGAATCAAGTTTTGATGTTGAAAGACAAAGAATTTTTAAGGAGATCGCTCTTTAAAGTGGAGGTAGAAAATGAATATTCGAAATTATTGGAAATATTCTCTAGAACAAAATGCGGAAGAGATGAAAAAGTATTTTCATGATAATGCATATATCAATTGGCATAATACAAATGAACATTTTACTGTTACTGAATTTATTCAAGCAAATTGTGAATATCCGGGTAAATGGAATGGTGAGGTTGAACGTATTGAATTAATAGATAATCTAATTATTACTGTTGTTCATGTTTATTCATTAGAAAAAAGATTATCATTTCATGTAACCTCATTTATAAAAACAGAAAATGATTTGATAATATCTATTGATGAATATTGGGGTGATGATGGTATAGCACCTCAATGGAGATTGGATAAGAAAATAGGAGTTTCTATAAAATGATAATATCTAGATTATCTAACTCAAAAAGTAAAAAATAGAACTAAATCAATTCCAATTTAAAAATAACACAAAATTAGATGCTTTATTAACTATGATAGATAGTATTATTATTTCATTATACAATTATAGAGAATGGAAGACTAGAGTTTAGAAGATTTGAGTTTAATAAAATATTTGTGTCCGTGCGCAAAGCGTGGGGAAATGGAGGAATATATGAAAAAATATGAATATAAGTTTATTGAAGTCAATGCAAAAAGAGGATTAAAAGATAAGGCTGGAGATACATTTGATGAATGTAAACGTATTATAACTGCAGAAAGTGAAAATGGTTGGAGATTGAAACAAGTAGTGACACCATTTAATGAAAAACTGGGTATAAATAGTGCAATGGGGTATCAAATTATTTTTGAAAGGGAAATTTAAACAAGTTAGAAAAAGGGAGTTTGAGAAGGAGATTACATGAAGAAAATTCTAATTATGTTTATAATGTTGATTTTACTTGTTGGTTGTAAGAAAGATGAGTTTTCTAGTTTTAAGGATAACTATATAGAAGAACACGGTATTACAGATATTGAGGAAATAACATCATATGGAGATAAATCATATATTGAAGGCATTATTTTTAAAGGACTTTTTCATGGTACTGAAGAAGAACTCTATTTTTGTGAAGGGTTGCCAGGTAAAGGGGATGGTATATTTTCAAATGGAGAGTATGGTGCTGGGCCTCTTTCTATTGAGGAAGGGATGAGATATCGAGTTTATGATGGAAAAGATTTTGGATATGACAGAAGTTATTTTGTAGCAATGGTATATAGAAAAATGAGCGTTGTTTATTATAAGGGAGAGAGTATTGATTTTAAAACAGTAGATGTTCAGTTAAATGATAAAGATATTACGTTAACAGTATGGTTAATGCCATTTAGTAATGGAGATGAAATAAGTTTATCTGATTTTGAATATCAAGAGTAGATTGTAGTTTGTAGAAGTCATAAAGAGTGGTAAAAATGAGAATTGATAAGGAGAAAACAAAATGTATATTGAAAAGTATTGGGATAATTATATTGGTGGTACAGATGACAGTCTAACATTGCTAGATTATCTAATTGATAAACAGAAAACCGAAATATCTCTCAGCGAAATATTTGCGGACACTGGTTTAGATAAGCTAAACTGGGATTTTCACAATACAGAGATAGATCTTGAGTACATAGACCATGATGGAAGCGCACATGAATTCGACTTTGCTATTGATTTGTTTACCGATTTAGCAGCCTTAATGTTGGAGTGTTCTATGAATGGAAGTGTGTCTTTGGGGGAACTGTTGAATGATGAGAAAGAAAATATTGTCCGTATTACTTTCACCCAAGAAGAAAAGAAAGCCATAAACAAAGCACTGGATGACTTTGTTAAAAATCCGCTATCTTATGATCTCCATGAAATGGTTCCAGAAGATGATATGCAAGAAATGGCACAGGACTGTGAAAGTATCCGCAAGGAACTGTGTGAATAATTCTTATTTATTAGGGAGTTAAATTGAATGATAAATTAGAAGTTGAAGGAGGCTTGCCGATTAGATGGATTATAAAATAGTCAGGCTGATAGATAGACCGGAAATAAAGGAACAGGCGGCACAATGGTTTCATGAGAAATGAAATATTCCAATAGAAGCGTATCTGGAAAGTATGGAAGAGACTGTCTGCGAAGCATAAAATCAGTTCCACAATGGTATGTGGCAATTTCTATGTGGAAAGGTACATGAGAGGGATGAAGCAAAGTTAGTCTCTTTAAAATTAGTATTTGACTTAGATAATTCTGTTGGCATTCTAAAGGACATACCTCGTGGTTGTTATGCCGAAAGAAAAACTGAAAATGATGATTGGATAATAAAAAAACAATAATGTTTAATTTTGCCAGTTCTGATTTGTAAAAGTCATAAAGTGTAGTAAAAATTAGAATTTATTGAAAGGTGATATAGAATGAATATTAGAAAAGCAAGAATTGATGATTTATCAAGAATAGCTGAAATATATGTTTTTAACAATAGGATGAATTATTTTCCTATATTTAAAGATGAGAGTTTTTCATTTGGTGAATTACAAGTTGTTTCATTGGCAGACAAATATTTTGGAAAAGATGAAATAATGAAAAATATATTTATATATGATGATAATGGTTTAATTAAAGGCTTTATACAAATGGATAAGACAGAAATTTGTAAAATATATGTAGATACATTTTTTCAAAGTGAAGGAATTGGCAATATGATGATAGAGTATGCAATAAAAGAATTCCATGCAGATAATCTATGGGTATTAGAAAAAAACAGTAGGGCTATTTCATTTTATCAAACGCATGGTTTCTATCCAACAGGAGAAAAAAAGTTTGAAGAGGATACTACTGAATACCTTTTAAAATTAGTAAGATAAATTCCAGTTTATTAAATAGAAAAATTAGAATTTGGAGAGGATTATGAAAACAATAAGTATCGAAAAGTTGTCTAATAAGTATCAAGTACGAATGTTAAGGGAAGAGGATATTGAGGATATTTATGAATTATCTATTGGAAATCCTCTGTATTTTCATTACTGTCCACCTACAGTTACAAAGCAAACTATTTTAGTTGATATGAATGCACTTCCTCCTGGTATGACAATTGAAGATAAGTTCTATATGGGATTTTATGAAAATGAAGTTCTTGTTGCAGTTATGGATCTAATAACAAATTATCCTAATGAACAAACAGCATTTATTGGTTTATTCATGGTAAATAATAGGTGTCAGAATAAAGGAGTTGGAAGCAAGATTATTCGAGAATTAAAAGAATATTTGAAAGTAGTGGGGTTTGATTATATACGTTTAGCATATGTGAAAGATAATCCACAAAGTAAAATATTCTGGAAAAAAAATCATTTTATGCCTACAGGAGAAGAATTTGACCACGATTTATACGTGGTTGTAGCTATGCAATATATGTTGAATCAGTAACTGAAATCTCAGTTTGTAGAAGTAATAAAGAGTGTTAAAAATAAGCATTTCAAAAAATTGAGGGGAGGTTAAACAAACCGTGAACAAAAATATAAAAAGTAATCTATTTATTATAGGTGTTTTGTTGTTTTTAGGATTGATCTCTACTCTACTGAATACATGCACTTATATTGAAAGACGAATTCTTGGAATATTGATAAGTGTTATTGAAGTGTTAGTTGTCTTAGTTTTAGCAAAAAGACAAAATATGACTTTAAGAGATATGGGATTGAGGAGGCCTATAAAACCTATTGCATGGGTAATAGGAATTGTCGTTGCTTTAATACCAATGTTTTTAATAGTTATACTTAATAGTGGTAATCTTGAAGTTATGTTTCCTCAAAAAGTATCTTTAACAATTTGTGTGATACAAACTATTTATTATTTTGTTATTGTTGCACCAACAGAAGAAATAATATTTAGAGGATTTATTTTAGAAAATTTTAATAAAACTTTTACTGAAAATATGAGTATTTTATTAACATCATTTTTATTTGCATTTATACATATTTTTAATGGTAGTATAATGAATATTGTAATGGCTTTTATTATATCTGTACTTTATTGTAAAGCGAAGTTACTATCTCATAATCGTTCTCTTTATCCATGTATGATTGGTCATGCATTCAATGATAGTCTTAATCAATGGTTACCCTATTTCTTATTATAACTTTTCATTTGTGAATATTTAAGAGAGATAAAATAGTTATTTCTCTTAAACATATATTCAATAAAATCAGAAATTGCCAGAAAAGGAGGAACCCTTTTATGAAAATGCCTGAAAATATAAATGTTGTGATGTTTGCATCATGCGGTATGAATTGTAAAGTTTGTTATAAACACTGTTATCATAAAAATCCTTGTGAAGGTTGCTTGAAAAGCGATGTAGGCAAACCTGAACACTGTCGGAAATGTAAAATAAAGGATTGTGTCAAAGAAAAAGGATTAAGGTATTGTTTTGAGTGTAAAGAATATCCATGTAAATTTATAAAAAATCTTGAAAAAAGTTATAATAAGAGATATCAGACAAGCCTTATGGATAACAGTATTTTTGTCAAAAAATATGGCTTAGATCAATTTATGGAACAACAGAAAATCAAGTACACCTGCTCTAAGTGTGGTGGCATCATTTCTATACACGATGGAGAATGTAGTGAGTGTCAAGAAAAAATGAAATAGATAAATAAGAATGGATGTAGTATGTTTGCATGTAAATGAATGAATTCAAAAGATGTTTAGAAAGTAAATTGCAATTATTTGAAAGAAGTGATCAGAGTGAATAAACATGGTATATTAAAGACAAACGATGTTATCCATAAATATGGGAATTATATTTTACTTTGTGTACTCTTGGTTAACGTGATTTTGATGATTGTTAAAAAGTATGTATATATTGAATGTTTCACAATCTCTATGATTAGCATGATCTTATTACTTAGAAATAAAATTCATATTATAGATTTTTATATCAAACCAATTATCATGTCAATTCTTGTTATTGTAATTGCTTTAGGATTAGGTTGTTCTCTTCTATACGATACTCATAACTTTTTATATCTTGTTAAGGGATATGTGGAATGTGTTGTTTTAGAATCAAATGAGTATTCACTTTTATCTGTTTCAGCTGCTGCTGATAATGATGGAAGATATAGTATAAATAAGTCAACACAAATGATTTATAGAAATAATGCTAGAGATTTTTATGAACGATATATGATGAAGAATAATCAATCATTGGATGAGGATTTCATGATTATAGAAAAGGTTGTTGGTCAAATAAAAGAGTATAAGCCTGTTTCAGATAATGTATATTATCTTGAATTAAAAGAGGGTGGGGGAATATTTGTTGTTATAAATAAATATTCAAAATTCACTATTTTCAAATTTATAGTCAACTCATAATCATATGTATGTTTATTTAAAGAAGATATCTTATAACAAACTGAATAACTCCTCAATGTTTTTCTTTCTATTTAAAATATACTCATTTATAATAATATAGGATATATCAGTAATAATTTATATTGAAAACGAATAGATGTACTCGTAGTTACATGAAAAAGTAAGAGAGATGCAGTTACAGATGAGTATATGAAGGGGGAATTTTTATGCCAAAAGGAATATCAATCATGTCTCAATTATTAAGTTGTGTAAATTATGGTGATGAAAAAGAAATAAATAGAGATATTGCAAAAATTATTTTAACGAATTACTATAAAATACCAAAATTAACAATTTATGATTTAGCAGATTTATGTTATGTATCTGCTTCATCTATCACACGTTTTATTCGTAGTATTGGCTATGACAGTTATAAAGTCTTTAAAAATGAGATTAGTAATAGTTTGGATATAGATGTTGATTATTCTAAAAATATCAATATAGCAACATCAGAAGATTTAAAACCTATTTACCAGCGCTATACAGATAATGTGATTGAAAATATTCGTTATACATTTGAACATATTGATTATGAACAATTTCAACGAGTTACTGAAATGATTTATCAGGCTAATGAAATTGCATTATTTGGTTTAGAATATGCAAATTATGTGGGAATTCATTTTCAAAATAAAATGGCAAGTTTAAACCGTTTTATTCAATTAGGGGTTACTGATGAAAAACAATTGGAATTAGCTAATCAGTTATCTGAGGGTTCATTGGTTTTTATAGTAACATTAGAAGGAAGTTATTTCTTTAGACATAGTGAAGTACTTGATATTTTAGTGAAAAAGAATTGTAAAATTGTTGCTATTTCTATGCTGACATCAGGGAAGTTTATAAATTATTGTGATGAAGTGATTTTATGTAATAAGACAAATAGTGATACAGAAGGTCGAATTACATTAATGTATATGATTGAATTAATTATTATGGTTTATTATATTAATTATAGTCATTCATAAAAAATTTCATAATATGAAATTAAACTAGGAATTTTGAAATTTCTAGTTTTTTTTGACGAAAAATTTAATGTGTTCACATGTTAATATAGAACTGCAAGGAGGAAAAGAATATGAATACAAAGAATCAATTTCCCGAAAACTTTTTATGGGGAGCATCCACCAGTGCCTTTCAGGTAGAGGGGGGATTTAATGAAGGAAGAGGTGTTGCCAATAGTGATATGCGTTATGTTCCTCAGGGACTAGCAGATTATAAGGTTGCATCTGATCATTTCCATCATGTGAAAGAGGATGTTGCTTTAATGAAAGAACTTGGTATAAAGGTTTATCGTTTTTCTTTCTTTTGGTCACGTATTATGCCAGATGGAGAAAATGTGAGTCAAGAAGGTTTACATTTCTACCATGAATTGATTGATGAACTTATTGCTAATGATATCAAACCATTTCCAACACTTTATCATTTTGAAATGCCTTATGCATTACTTGAAAAAATGGGAGGCTGGAAAAGTAGAAAATGTGTTGATGCGTATGTTAAGTATGCGAAAATATGTTTTCAGGAATTTGGTAGTAAAGTCAAGATGTGGGCAACTATTAATGAACAAATGTGTGCGACTGCACCTGATGATATGAATGGGAATCTAGAAACAGATAATCATTTAAGACAAATGAATTTATATCAGATGAGCTATCATATGACACTTGCTGAAAAAATCGCAATCAATACATTTAAACAAATGGTACCTGATGGAAAAATAGGTCATGTTGTTGCTATGCAAGTGATTTATCCAGCGACTTCATCACCAGAAGATATTTTGGCTGCGCAAAATGCACAGGATGAACTACAATGGAGTTTTCTAGATCTTTCAATTAAGGGAAAATATTCAGACCATTTTAAAACATTCTTGATAACACGTGATATTTATCCCAAAATATCAGCAGATGATGAACATTATCTTGTAGAAAATCATCCGGATTTTATTGGCGTTAATTATTATGCAAGTTGTACTGTCCGTGCGAAACAAACAAATGATGATGACTCTAAAATGCCACCATTTTATCAGAGTGAACAATTTACGGTTGTCGAGAATAACTATCTTCATCCTACAGAATGGATGCACTTTGGGATTGACCCAGATGGATTGTATATTGGGTTAAGACAATTATATGATAGATATGAATTACCAATGATTATCACTGAAAATGGGATGGCATATGCAGATAAACTTGAAAATGATGGTTCTATTCAAGATATTTATCGAATTGATTATTTACAAAAACATATACAACAGTGTTTAAAATTTGTTTTAGAAGGCTATCCATTAATTGGGTATTGTCCATGGTCACTTATGGATTTAGTGAGTTCTCATGAAGGTTTTCACAAGCGTTATGGACTTATCTATGTAGATCGTACAAACACGGATCCTAAAGCATGCGAACGATATAAAAAGAACAGTTTTTATTGGTATCAGAATATAATTAAAAATAATGGATTTAAAGGAGAAGAATAATGGATTTATTTATAAGTTTTATGGAAAAAAAGTTTATTCCAGTTGCAACAAAAATTTCTAATAATAGATATTTAAAAGCTATTTCTAGTGGTTCTATGTCACTGCTTGGTATTATTATGTTAGGTGCTATATTTTCAGTATTAACATCAATTACATGGGCACCTTATCAAGAGTTTTTACAATCTACAGGTTTACTTACAATTATTAATTATGTACCAAATGTAACTACAAATCTGATTGGATTATATATGTCATTCTCTATTGCTTACCATGGGGCAAAGATTTTTGGAATAGAAAACAATGCTTTTAATACAGGAATTGTCTCACTTGTTTCTTTTGTTTTGCTTTCACCAATAACAGTTAACGATCAAGTTATGCCTGCTGCTAATATGTTTGATGGAACTTACTTTGGAGCAAAAGCAGTTATTTCAGCTATATTTGTTTCATTAATTGTTATTCAAGTTATGAAATTCTTTATGAAAAAGAATATTACAATTAAGATGCCAGAAGGTGTACCACCTATGGTGAGTAATTCTTTTACTTCATTAATTCCTGCTGTTGTGATTGTGGTTTTCTTTGGTTTGATGAAATTTGGTTTTGAAGCAACAACATACAAGACATTAAATGATTTTATTTATACAATTATTCAAACACCATTACAATCATTAGTAGGTAGTTTCCCAGCCTTTCTTTTACTTATTATCATTGCTCAATTATTATGGTTTTTTGGTATTCATGGTTCACAAACAGTATTACCTATTTTATTACCTGTATGGTTAGGTTATATGGCAGAAAATTCAGCCGCAGTTGCAGCTGGTACGGGGGTTGTCCATACGATTAATTTTGGCTTATGGGATTTGGCTTGTATTGGCGGATGTGGAGCGACGATTGGTTTGGTTATCGTTATGTTCTTTAAATCTAAGAGTAAGCGTTATAAGGCATTTGGTAAATTGGCTTTACCTTGTGGAATATTTAGTATTAATGAACCCGTTATTTTTGGAATGCCTTTAATGTTAAACGTTATGACATTAATTCCATTCATATTATGTCCAGTTGTTGTTTCTTTAATAGGTTATGTATTAATAGAACTTCATATTATTGCACCATATATTGGTATTCTTGGAACAGGATCATTGCCACCTTTTATTCATGGAATGGTAAATGGCAGTATAAGTGCAGGAATTTATGAATTATTTGCAGTTGTGATTTCAACATTGATTTGGTATCCATTCTTTAAAATTATTGATAAACAAGCATATGAAGAAGAAATGGCATTAGAGGAGACAAAAACAAATGATTAATATTCTTGAATATCATGATATAGAATTTCCAGAAGATTTTATGTGGGGAGCAACGACTGCCGGTCAGCAAATAGAAGGAAATAATCATTCGTTTTATGATGATGAACGTACTGCCCCTCAGTTTGCTTATGGTGGTGTACCTTATGTAATGGCTAAAAAAGCATGTAATAGTTATGAAATGTATAGAGATGATATTGTGTTGCTTAAACAAATGCATCTTAATACATATCGTATGTCAATTGAATGGAGTCGTATAGAACCAAATATTGGTGAATTTAATGATGATGCTATTGAACATTATATTGATGTTTTAAAAGCATTAAAAGAAGCAAATATAAAGGTATGTCTAACATTACATCATAATTCACATCCAGTATGGTTTCATCAATTAGGAGCATTTCAATCAATAGAGAATATGAAATACTTTTTACGATACGTCGAAAAAGTTGTACCAATTTTAGATGATTATGTTGATTATTGGTTAATCATTAATGAAATGAATATTATATTTGAATATACAATTGAAGAAAGTATTAACCTTCTACAATATCATGCAAAGGCATATCATGTCATTAAAAAATATTCTTCTAAACCAGTATCATCACCTATGAATTATGCAGAAAAGAAGCCAATGCGAGGTGTGATGGATAAACCAGATCAGATTATGGCTGATTATATTGATTATATGGAAAATGAATTTTTCTTACACGCTATTCGTACTGGTGAAATTGTAGTCCCTTTCCATGATGCTATTGTTATACCTGAACTCAAAGATACTTGTGACTTCTGGGCAGTCAATGTCTATACACGACAGCTTATCAATAGTCGTAAGGAAGCATTTCGTTTTGATCGCTATGAAGCTTCAAGTATTCATGCATTAGATGTTCCTTATTTTAGTGATGATATTTGTCCAGAAGTTATTTATCATTGTTTGAATCGATTGAAAGATAAACCTATATTGATAACAGAAAATGGGATTGCATGTAAAGATGATCAATATCGTATTATTTATATTGCCAGTATATTACAGGCAGTCCATCAGGCTATGAATAGTGGTGTCAAAGTGATTGGTTATTTGCATTGGAGTTTATTAGATAATTGGGAATGGGGAACATATGTTCCAACCTTCGGATTAGCAAGTGTTGATCCACATACATTTGAGAGAATTCCTAAAACGAGTGCATATTTTTATGGTGAGATTGCAGAAAATGGATGTCTTCGCCAGGATATGATTAGAAAATATTATATAAGAAAACCATAACAAGGTTATATTTCATTTTAAAAGACTGCTTAATTTGGGTTAACAGTCTTTTTTATTGCTCGTTTTTGTATATATTCATTTTATTTTTATAGTCTCTATTTTGTAAGTGTTTAGACATATATTTTATAAAAAGATTAAAATTTAATTGTGGGAAGAACTTAGGTGCAGTATTATAAAATAAAGGAATAAAGATTGATAGGAGAAGATGATATGCTTATTAAAGATAAATTAAAAAAGTTAACCAATATCACTATTGTCCAAAAACAAATTATAGAATTTATGCTCAATGAACAATATAATTTAAAACACTTAACAATGACCCAAATAGCGCATAGAACTTATACTTCTCCTGCGGCATTGAGTAGATTAGCTAAAAAAATGGGATTTAATGGCTTTGTAGAATTTAAAACGGCTTATTTAGAAGAATTAGAGTATCTTGATTCTCAAAAAGATAGTATTGATGCTAATATTCCTTTTAAAGGTAATGATAATATTATGACTATATTAAATAAAATTGCTCAACTTGAAGAAGAAAGTATTAAAGATACAGTTCAATTCATGAAACATGATGAATTAAGAAAAGCAGTTAATATATTGAGGGATAGTCAAATTATTCATTTATGTGGTGTCAGTTTCAATTGTTTTTTAGGAAAGAATTTTGCTTTAAAGATGTCAAGAATTGGGAAGAGAGTAGAAGTCTGTGATATTCCTAATGAATTTCTTTATACAAAACCGCTTATCCAAAAGGGTGATGTAGCTATTGTTATTTCTTATAGTGGAGGACATGAAATCATTCATCAAATGATAGATATGTATGAAAAAATGGGAATACCTATTATTGGTATCACTGCATATGGTCAATCTTATTTAAGAGATCATGCAACTGTCACATTAACGGTTTCAACAAAAGAAAAAATGTATAGTAAAATAGCAGGATATAGTAATGAAACATCTATTAAATTTATTTTGGATACATTGTATTCATGTTATTTTGCATTAAATTATGACTATCATTTCAAAACGAAAAAAGAATTATCAAGATATATAGAATCAGATAAGAAAACTGATATATCAGTCATAGAAGAAAATGATTAGCGAAAAGACTTTTCGATAAAAGTATCTATAAAGATAAAAAATCGAAATGTCTTTTTTTTATGTATTCATATGATGGTGTTTATAGACTTATTATTGTTTAATATAAAAAAGGTAGGAGGAAATAACATATGAGTTTTAAAGAAGGTTTTTTATGGGGTGGAGCAATTGCTGCAAATCAGTGTGAAGGGGCATGGAATGTCGATGGGAAAGGTCCGAGTATTGCAGATACAGCACCTTATTTTGGTGAAAATCAAGATCATGATAATTATGTATGTTTTCAGGATATGTCTAAGGAAGATGTATATGCCTGTTTAAATGATCAACAAGGGATATACCCTAAAAGATGGGGAATTGATTTTTATCATAGATATAAGGAAGATATTCAAATGTTTGCCGAAATGGGATTTAATGTTTTACGTATGTCCATTGCATGGTCAAGAATCTTTCCTAATGGCGATGAAGAGTTCCCAAATGAAAAGGGATTACAATTTTATGATGATGTTTTTGATGAATGTTTAAAATATGGAATTCAACCATTAGTAACATTATCTCATTATGAAACACCATTAGGATTATCGCTTCATTATGGAGGGTGGCTTAATCGTAAGACTGTTTACTTTTATGAAAAGTACGTTACAACAGTTTTTAAACGATATCAAAATAAAGTCAAGTATTGGATAACTTTTAATGAGATAAATAATATTTTGAGTGGTTTATATGTTGGTGGCGGTATCTTAAAAGATTATACAACAGATAATCGCAAACAAGATACATATCAGGCAATTCATCATTTATTTTTAGGGAGTGCTCTGGCTGTGAAAAAATGTCATGAAATTATTCCTGATGCAATGATTGGCTGTATGATAGCAAGAAGAGAGTCATATCCAGCAAGTGCTAAACCTGAGGATAATCTTGTATGTTTTGAGGAAAGTCAAGAGAATTTGTTTTTTACTGATGTCCAAATGAGAGGTTATTATCCAAGTTTCATTTATAAAACTTGGCAAGAAAATCATGTCAATATTATAAAACAAAAAGAAGATGATCAAATTTTATTAGATGGTAAATGTGATTTTGTTTCTATGAGTTATTATATGACTGTTGTATCACAAGCTAAGATTGATGAGAATACAAAAATGGTGAGTGGAAATGATATGCATGGTATTAAAAATCCTTATTTAGAATCCTCTTCTTGGAATTGGCAAAAAGATGAGATAGGATTAAGAATTGCTTTAAGAAGATTGTATGATAGATATCAAAAACCTATATTTATAGCAGAGATAGGTTTGGGTGAAAAAGATGAAATAGCTCCAGATGGTAAAATTCATGATTCATATAGGATTGATTTTTTGAGAGATTATATTCGTATGGCTGGAAAAGCAGTTGATGATGGGGTAGATCTTTTTGGTATAACATGCTGGGGATGTATTGATTTGGTTTCTATGTCTACAAGTGAAATGAGTAAACGTTATGGATTTATTTATGTGGATGTGGATAATTATGGCAAGGGAACCTATCGTCGTATGAAAAAAGATTCTTATTATTGGTATAAGAAAGTTATTCAAAGTAATGGAAAAGAATTATAAAGTTATATTGACGAATATCGATATGTATGATAATATCATATCGATGATTGTGAATGTGAGGTGTATGAATTGGAAAAACAATATGAAGAAGAAGCAAAGAGATTTAAAGCATTCTGTGATCCTAATCGATTGAAAATACTCGATATTTTAAAATCAGGTGAACATTGTGCATGTAAGTTACTCGATATATTGGAAGTCAGTCAGTCAACACTATCACATCATATGAAAATACTTGCTGATGCAAAGATAGTTAATGTGAGAAAAGATGGTAAATGGTCTCATTATTCCTTATCTGAAGAAGGAATACAATGGATGATAACATATTTGCAGCAGTTGAAAGATCATTGTTAAAATAAGCTACCTACAAGGTAGCTATTATGAAAGTATATATATCGATATTTATCGATATAAGAAGGAGGCTTATGAATCAAATTTGGTTATTTTTTCAAGATCAGATTCTTGGTATGAAATGGTTAAACGAACTTATTGAAATGTTATTGATGAGTATAGGAATAGATATGAATCAACAGTTAGGAAAAATATTACAGTTTTTTATTTATGATACGCTTAAGATATTTGTTTTGTTGGCAGTATTAATTTATATTATTTCATATATTCAAAGTTACTTTCCACCAGAAAGAAGTAAGACAATTTTAGGTAGGTTTCATGGAATAGGAGCGAATATTATAGGAGCATTACTTGGGACTGTGACACCATTTTGTAGTTGTTCATCAATACCTATTTTTATGGGATTTACAAGTGCTGGATTACCATTAGGTGTTACGTTTTCATTTTTAATTTCTTCGCCCATGGTTGATCTAGGCTCACTCGTCTTATTGATGAGTATATTTGGATGGAAGATTGCAATTGCTTATGTACTGGTTGGATTGGTTATATCAGTTGTTGGTGGAACAATGATTGAAAAGTTACATATGGATGATCAAGTTGCTGACTTTGTTAAGCAAGCTCAAAATGTAGATGCTCATTATGCCGAATTGACTTCAAAAGAAAGACATCATTTTGCTATGGAACAAGTATTGGAAACAGTCAAAAAGGTCGCAATTTATATCTTTATAGGTGTTGGAATAGGTGCGATTATCCATAACCTAATCCCAGAACATTGGGTTCAATCAGTCCTTGGAGGTCATCGTTTTTATTCCGTTCCCCTTGCGACTTTGACAGGTGTTCCTATGTATGCTGATATCTTTGGAACAATTCCAGTCGCAGAAAGCTTATTAGCAAAAGGTGCGGGACTAGGAACGGTCTTATCATTTATGATGGCAGTAACAACTTTATCATTACCATCAATGATTATGTTATCAAAGGCAGTTAAGAAGAAACTGATGATTGTTTTTGTGAGTATTGTGACGATTGGCATTATAGGCGTTGGGTTTTTGTTTAATATTTGTGCATTTTTATTTATTTAAAGGAGAAAAGAAAATGAAGTTGTTTAAGAAAAAAGAAGAGAAAAAGAATTGTTGTACTTGTAGTGAAGAATCAATGCAAAATGCATTAGAAAAGCAAGATATAGGAACGAGAATAAAAGTCTTGGGATCAGGTTGTGCTAAATGCCAAACTTTAGAACAAAATGTGAAAGATGCATTAAGTGAAATGAATAAGCAAGAAGATATAGAACATGTTACTGATTTTTCTATCATAGCAAGTTATGGTGTAATGACAACACCTGCGTTAGTTATAGATGGTAAAGTTGTATCATTTGGTAAAGTATTAAATAAAGAAGAAGTAATTCATATATTGAATGAAATAGGTTTTTAAAATGAAAAAGAAAGTTGCATTTGTATGTGTTCATAATTCATGTCGTTCTCAAATTGCAGAAGCATTAGGAAATCATTTCTTATCTGATAAATATCACTTCTATTCATGTGGAACACAAATAAAATCACAAATCAATCAGGATGCTGTGAGGTTAATAAAACAAAAATATGGAATTGATATGGAAAAAACACAGTATAGTAAATTAATGAAAGATATCCCTGAAGTAGATATTGTCATTTCTATGGGATGTGAAGTAGAGTGTCCTTATATTGGAAGAGATTTTGATGACAATTGGCAGTTAGAAGATCCAACTGGAAAAGATGATATCTTTTTTGAAAAAGTGATTGAACAGATTGAGGAAAAATTAAATTCTTTAAATGATGAAAAAGTGGACTATGAATAAATTGTTCACTTTTTTGATGTGAATTTTCATTGTGAATTAACTATGAATATAGTAACATGAAGATAGTAAAGAGGTAAAAATTATGGACAATCAAAAAAGAGAACTGGAATATGATATATCTGATGAAGTATGGCATGTTTATCAAAAAGTTTATATAAAAGACAAATGGAGTTTTTGGGGAAAGATAGATATGAGTCATCCTATATTTAAGAAAGCAAGACGTTATGCTTGTATAGATACTTCAGTAAATGATTATATTGAATTTAATGAACATAAAAGTTTTTCAATGAGTGGAGAAACTGATTTTAATTTTCATAAAAATAGTAATGGGCAAGCTCAATACAATGTATATCTTAAATACTTAAAAAGAGATTTTAAAGGTGAAGAACTTCTTCACTATATTGATGCATTGAATAGATGTAAAGAGAATTATCATTCTATTCAAAACTGTTCTTTAATGCCTTGTAAAGGAAATTTACAAGGTGTCAAAGGAGCTATAGGAAAAGATAGGTTAGATACATTTGTATATATATTAAGTCTATATTATAGTCAAGAAAAAATAGAAATCGTGCTTAATAAATCAAGTTATGAAAATTGTGAATCATTAAGACTCTATCTTAATCAATTTAAAGATATCTATGATTATTGCCAAAAAATATATTTTATCTCACAATCACTTACTGATCAATTAATAGAAAATGGAAAAAAGGCTATCACTTCAGGAAAAGATGTTGTCACATATATGGAGTTAGCTAATCAGTTTTGGCAAGAAAAAGCCCAATATTATAAGAGCATGGGTATCGACATTGAATATATCGATATATATACTAGGGAGAAATAAAATGATAATACAAGCAAATCTTGAACAATTAGAATTAATTAAATTCATAACTCAAAAGACAATTAAAGAAATCTATCCACACTATTATCCAAAAGGTGCAGTAGAATTTTTTCTTTCTCATCATAATGAGAGTCATATCCGAGAAGATATTGAATCTGGTCAGGTATTTATCATATTTAACGAGGAAGAAGCCATTGGAACAGTAACTATTCATAATAATGAAATATGTCGCTTATTTGTCTTACCGCAATATCAAAATCATGGTTTTGGAAGCCAACTTTTAAAGTTTGCTGAAGATAAGATTCTCAAAAATAATAAAACAATTGTATTAGATGCTTCATTACCCGCTAAAAGTCTTTATTTAAAAAGGGGATATGTGATTGTTGAAACACATTCTATTGAAACTGATAATCATGATTATTTGTGTTATGATGTTATGTATAAACAACCAATTTGATGATATAAGATGTGTCAAAAACTTTTGATATGTAGATAATAAGCCAATGTCAAAGACTTTTGATAGCGCAAAAACCTTGAATCACTTAGAATGAAGTCAGGAGGAATACCAACATGGAAATGAGTAAACAAATTAAGAAATACAGATTGCAACTTCATTTATCACAAGAAGAGTTAGCTGATAAGATATTTGTAACAAGACAAACAATATCCAATTGGGAAAATGGAAAAAATTATCCTGACATCAACAGCATTGTCTTATTAAGTACACTCTTTGGTATTTCTCTAGATATTCTCGTGAAAGGAGATTTAGAGGAAATGAAAGAGTGTATTAAAAACGAAGATATTCAAAAGCTTCAAAAGGATGGCATTATTTTTTCAATATTACTGGTTGCAACAGTTGTATCTGTTGTTCCATTATTTTTAATGGTTGATGGTTATATAGGTATTGTTGCTTGGGTCGTATTATTTGGCATATCAATGTATTATGCGTTGCGTATTGAAAAGCAAAAGAAAGTTCATGATGTTCAAACTTATAAAGAAGTGATTGCTTTTTCAGAAGGAAAACGTCTTGATGAAATTGAAAGAAATCGTGAATATGGGAAAAGACCATATCAAAAATTATTATATGCTATTGTATCTGGAATCATAGGGTTTGTCGTGACAATGATCTTGCTAATAGTATTTGGTTATCTATAGTTAAAAAGGACAATTCACACGAATTGTCTTTTTATCTGTCAAGGAATTTGAAAGTATAATGGATATTTCAATGTTGATGTGCTTGTTAGGATGATAATGACTGCATCAACATATAGAGAAAAATTCACTTCTTCAAGCATTGGATAAATTGATTTTGTCCTTTTTTAGAATAAAATTTTAAATTTGGTGTAAGTTAGAGAGTATTTTTGAATTCATCTAACAGTATTTGAGCAATTGGGGTAAATATTTGATATTTTTTCCAAATAATATACATCTTTGTTTCAAGAGTGGGTTCAAGCGGACGAAAGCAAAGTTCACTATCATTGCTGGTATTTGCTAAATGGTTAAATGTCAGCATATATCCTAATCCTTCTTGAACGAAAACAGAACCATTATAAAATAGGTTGATTGTCCCTGAAATGTTGAGTTGATCAACTCTTTCACCACACCATCTGGGAATATCCTCAATAAGTGATTGACCAGAACATATAAGAGGCAAACCTTTTAGATCATCAAAAACTATTTTTTCTTTACTGGCTAGAGGACTATCTTTTCTCATTAAGACACCCCACTTATCAGTCTCAGGTAGAACAATATAGTTATATTTGCTTAAATCAGGTGGTTGGACAATGACAGCAAAATCTAACAAGCCTTTATTTAAACGTTCAGTTACATGCTCAGTGTTTCCACTTGATAAGTGATATCTTAAATCTGGATATTCTTTTTTTAATTTTTGAATAACTTGTGCTAAATATTTGATTTGATAGGATTCAGCACAGCCTATCTGTACATCACCACCAGTTATATTATCTAGTGAGTTAAATTCATCTGTTGTTTTATCAACCATTTCTAAAATATCTTCAGCCCTTTTACGTAATAACATTCCTTCATCAGTAAGATTGAGACCAGAACTTGTTCGTATAAATAGTTTTTTTCCTAATTCTGATTCTAAATCAGTCATTTGTTTAGATAAAGTAGGCTGAGAGACATGGAGAACTTCAGCGGCTCTACTCATATTTCCTTCTCTTGCGATTTGAATAAAATAACGTAATACACGAATTTCCATAAGTATTTCCTCTCTTTTTTCTTATTATAGCAGTCAGTATTATTCCTTTCAAGAATAATACTTTATAGATTATAAGTATTTGCTATGATGTAGATAAGATATTAAAATGAGTACAGGAGGTGATGGAATGGCTGAGGCATCAGACACATACGCGATTCTTTATCAAAATCTCGTTGATGCAGGTTGTGATGAACAAACTATAGAAAACTGTATGATTCTTTATAAAAAAGATAGGAAACAAATGATTCCATTACTATTAAAGCGAAAAGAGTCACTACTTGATACTGTTCATGATAGCCATAAACAGATCGATTGTCTTGATTATTTGATTTATAAACTTAAGAAAAATTCAATTTAGGAGGTACTTGAAATGAATATGAATTTTAATTTTAATAATCCAACAAATATTATTTTTGGAAGTGGATCTTTATCACAATTAGGAAATCAGGAATTACCTGGGAAGAAAGCTCTTTTATTAATTTCCAATGGAAAATCTACCAAAGCGAATGGTTATCTTGATAGAACGATTGAACAATTAAATAATGCTGGAGTGACTTATGTTCTTTTTGATAAGATCATGGAAAATCCATTAAAAGATGTCATTATGGAAGGTGCTGCTTTTGCAAGAGAAAATCAGTGTGACTTTATTGTTGCATTAGGTGGTGGTGCTGTTTTAGATTCATCTTCTGCTATTTCAGCAATGGCAACTAATGATGGAGATTTATGGGATTATCAGATGGAAGGAACAGGTGGAAGAAAACAACTAGGACATCCAGGACTTCCAATTGTATCAATAACAACAACTTCAGGTACAGGTTCAGAAATTAATGGCTTTGGAGTTATTTCTAATCCGGAAACAAATGAAAAAATGGGATTTGGAGGTCATCCAAGTCTAGTGCCTGTTTTAGCAATTGTTGATCCAGAGTTGATGTTAAGTGTCCCAGCACAATATACAGCTTATCAGGGATTTGATGCATTATTCCATAATACTGAAGTCATGATGAGTAAAGGTGTTAACATTTTAAGTGAAACAATTGCATTATCAGCCATTGAAAGTATTTATCAGTATTTACCAATTGCTATAAAAGATGGCAAAAATTTAGAAGCAAGAGAACATGTTGCTTATGCTAGTACAATGGCAGGAATAACAATGCAATTAACTTCAACAACTGCTCAACATTCAATGGAACATTCAATGAGTGCCTATCATCACAATTTACCTCATGGAGCGGGCTTAATTATGATTTCTAAAGAGTTTGCACAATTCTTTATTGAAAAACATGCTTGTGATAAACAGTTTATGAAAATGGCACGGGTTATGGGAATTCCAGATGCTAGTAAACCGGAAGATTTTATAACTGCTTTGACGGTATTGCAAGAAGCATGTGGGGTAGCGGATTTAAAAATGAGTGATTATGGATTTAAAAAAGAAGAGGCAATGACACTTGCCAAAGGAGCACGTTCAATGCAGGGAGGCTTATTCTTAGCAAACCCTTGTGAAATGAGTGATGAAGAATGTGCAGCAATCTTTGAAAAATCATTTCAATAATCAATATTATTAAAAACAGGATATCATATGGAATATATGATATTAAACAATGATGTAAAAATGCTTCTTTTAGGTCTTAGAACATGGAACTAAAATGGAGATGGGATTATATATTAATCGTCATGAATTCTTTATAAAACGAAAATATATTGCAAAGTCATAGTTATGAACAGTTAAACTGTCAATTAATGATTTGTTGAGAATATCAATATATTTGATTTGAAATTAACACAAGAGGAAATTCAATCCATTAATAGAAATACGACATTGTTTCTTTGGATTGAATGCTTTTAGGGAGGTGTCATTATTGAAAGACAAATTAAAATATATGACAATTTTGGGTATTATAGGAATTGTCATTCTTAGTAGTATATATGTTTGTTATCGAGGAAATAGTGCTAATGATTATTCTAGTGCTGATATAAATAAGGAGAATCAAACACACGATAACAAAATTTTAGTTGCTTATTTTTCAGCAACAGGAACAACTCAATCCATTGCATCTTATATTTCAGAATCTTTAGATGCTCAGCTTTATGAAATCGTTCCTCAAAATATGTATAGTGAAGCAGATTTAGACTATAACAATAGTCAAAGTCGAGCAACTATTGAACAAAATGATAACAGTGTCCGACCAGCTATTGATCAACCATTAAAGAGTATAAGTGAATATGATATTGTCTTTATTGGTTATCCTATTTGGCATGGTCAGGCACCACGCATTCTTTCTAGTTTTTTAGAAAATTATGATTTTTCTCATAAAACAATTATTCCATTTTGTACTTCATATAGTAGTGGAATGGGAACAAGTGCTATTAATCTTCATTCACTTGTGGATAAATCTGCAAAGTGGATGAAAGGAAAAAGATTTACAGGTAAAGAGAATTTACAGGACTTAAAGCAATGGACAGAAAGTTTAAATTTAAATAGAGTGAGTTCTATTTTTGATTTATCTAAGGGTAAAATGGAAAAACTTTAACAGTTAAATTAAACAGTGGTTATGATATACCGATTGTGGGATTAGGAACTAATAGCCTTGAATGTATCAACTCAGTTGTTTCTGCTTTAAAAAGTGGATATCGTTTCATTGATACAGCGTATATATATGATAATGAAGAAAGTGTTGGAGAAGGCGATTGAAAATGACAGGATACGTTCAATTGGGTTATTGGTATATAGAAGAGATGGAAGCATTTCTTACTCAAATTACAATAACACCTATCATTGTTCAAAATGAAATTCGTCCATATTATCAAGAAAGTGAAGTATTGATTATATGCATAAAAAAGGTAATGTTATGGAAGGGTGGTATCCATTAAGTGGTAGAGGTCATATCAAAGAACTGCTTAATGATTATAGGATTGTTGCTATAGCAAATACCCATCATCGTACAGCTGTTCAGGTGATTCTAAGATGGAACTTACAAAAAGGTGTTATTGTTATTCCAGGGTCTAGTAACCCAGACCACATACTAGAAAATATATCTATATTTGATTTTGAATTAAGCCAAGAAGAAATGGACAAAATGAATTTATTGAATCGTGATGAAAAGCACGATTGGTACTAAAAGAGTTATAAACAAGAATTTCTATGTATATAAGAATAAAAATTATGAGGAGGCAATATGTCAGCATTATCAACTTTATTTCCTGTGTTTTTTATGGTCCTGTTAGGATTTATATCAAGAGTTAAAGGATTTGTCACACCAGAACAAAAAGAAGGAGCAAATAATATAGTATTCAATGTATTATTTCCTATATTAATATTTAATATATTATTAACTTCAAAAATAGAGTCATCAGCAATTCTTATTGTTGCCTATGTATTTATTGCATTCTGCTTAACAATGGTTATTGGTAAACTATTATCAAAATTCACTGGAAAAAAATTTTCACATATTTCCTATTTCATGTTAACAACATGTGAAGGAGGAAATGTTGCATTACCACTTTATACTTCAATTGTTGGAGTCGCATATGCAAGCAATACAGTTATATTTGATTTGGCTGGAACTTTAATTGCATTTGTAGTGATTCCTGTTATGGTTGCAAAAATGAGTGCAGGACATACAAGTGCAAAGCAACTTGCTAAAACTATATTTTCAAATTCATTTGTTATTGCAGTGATTTTAGGATTGGGTTTAAACTTATTAGGTTTTTATAATATGTTATCAAACACAATATTGATTGATGTATATACAAATACCATAACAATGGTAACGGGTCCTATTGTTGGATTGATTTTATTTATTATTGGTTACAATTTAAAAATCAACTTAAGTACATTAGGATCATTATTAAAACTATTAATTGTAAGAGTTATCTTATTTGTATTTGTTATTATTGGTTTCTTTGCTTTCTTCCCACATCTCATGGCAGATAAAATTTACATGATAGCTGTTCTTCTTTATTTTATGTGTCCAACAGGATTTGCTTTACCCATGCAGATTGCACCACTGTTTAAAAGTGAAGAAGATGGAAATTATACATCAGCATTCATTTCATTAAATATGATTATAACTTTAATCGTATATACAATTATTGTTATTTTTATTGCTTAATAAATTTGTATAAAACAGGATAAGTTAATAAAATACATTATAGTCATTTGAGGCTATAATGTATTTTTTGAATAAAAAATCTTAAATATTTTTGAGTTGATCCATATTCCCTGATTGTATTGCTTCAATATTCTGAGCGATTTTCTCAGTTGGCCAGTTCCACCATTTCATATTTAATAAATCAGCAATCGTTTTATCATCGAAACGTTTTTTTATCATTTTAGCAGGTATACCACCAACAATTGTATATGGTGCTACATCTTTGGTAACAACAGCACGTGCTCCAATAATTGCACCATCTCCAATCGTAACACCAGCAAGAATAATTGCCTCATATCCAATCCAAACATCATTTCCTATAACGATATCACCCTTATTATCCCACGCATCTGTCACATTGTTCTTGTTTAGGTGCCATTCTTCAAAAAATAATGGAAAAGGATATGTTGATAATGAACTTAAGGTATGATTTGCACTATTAAAAAGAAACTTTGCGCCACAAGCGATTGAACAAAATTTTCCAATTATAAGATTGTCATGATTGATAGGATATTGATAGAGTACATTATTTTGTTCAAAGTCTTTGGGATCATGTACAAAGTCATTATACATAGTATAATCACCCACTTTTATATATGGTGATGAAATGACATTTTTAAGGTAAATTGTCTGTTTATCCCCTGTTCTTGGATAGATTGTCTTTGAATGAACCATTTTTGTTTTCCTCCTATTATTCAAAAGTATATATATATTTTATCACATCCCTTTGATTTCTCTATATACTAGATAAGACAGACGTAATGAGTATAAAAAGAGTTGCCTTTTAAGCAACTCCTATGTTTTTTGATATATAATTTTCCTAATAGCATATACCGATAGACAATACTCATATGCAAGTTTATCAATAGAAACACCATTTTGATATTTAGTTATGATTGCTTCGTTGCGCATTTTGAGTTCTTCTCGATATCCAGATAATTCTCCCCATGATTTATGGTGCTTGTCTTTAGCCGGAATATAAATATATCCAGCCTGCACATAATTTTGAAGTTCTTCAACCAATGCATCAGGAAGAATTGTCGTTGCGTTGATATATTTCATGTCGGCTTCCTCCTTGAATAATATTGTCAAGTAGCAAAGCCAGTCATTGGCGACTTACAATTCTCCACACAAATGTCGCTGTTTAAATTGGCTTTGCGTGGAGATAAGCATCATTGCTTTGGGTTTTCTTTGAATACATACTTTCACCTCCAATTTATCAAAAGTTTATTCACTTGTATATATTATAACAAGTTCAAAATACTCCATCAACTCTACATATATATAATTTTATTGACTGAATTGAATATTGTTATTAAAGAATGTATTTTTGATATAATATAAAAAAATAAGAATAGAAAGAGACACATCATAATATGACATGTCTCTTTAAGTGTTTTTTAAGATATTATAATGGTAAATCCTTTGTCTTAAATTTCATAAATCCAGCGACATAGAAAACAATCGCAACACCTGCTAAAATTGCAAACTTCCAAATAAAAGCAGTATCCAAAGCTCCTGATCCAATCGTTGCTATAGAATTCAAATCATATAATCCAATTAATGTGAGCTTATTAAAAATATTCAATGATTCAACACCCATTCCCATATCAACAAGTGATGGTGAACCAAACATACCTAGTAATGATGCAATAAAAAACCAAACAGTTAAACCACCACCAAATGCCATTGAGTTACGACTACGATTAAAGAAACAACTACCAAAATAACAAATAGCGCCAATTGCTTCTACAAGAATATACATTCCGACATAAGATACAATAATCTTTGCAACATTGACTTCATCAAAGAAAACAAATGAAGAAGCGATACGTGTTGCACACACAATCGCAACTACAAGAAGCGGAACAAAAATCATAAAAATAGCTTGCGTTAAAGCAACTGCTGAACGCTTTGTAGGTGTAGAAAGAACATAAGCCATTGAACCTTTATCAACTTGATCTACAATCAAAGCATTACCCATAATGACTATCAAAATAAATATAGGTAATAATCCCATAACTGTAAAATACATTTGATTTAACATTGTTGTCATATCCATATTACTCATATTTTCAACCAACTCAGAAGAAACACCCATAACTTCAAACATCGTGGTCATCATATCCTGAATATTTAAATCTTCCCCACTAAAACATCCTTTTACTTGTCCAAGTGCATAAGTATATTCAAATTGATGAATATATGTTTCAATAGGAACATCAGATTTTTTCATATCTTCTGATACTTGTTTGAATTGATTGACACTTAAATCCATATCTGATTTTTGTTTCATCATATCAAAAACAACTTGATATTGTTTTGTATCTTCAGAATGAATAAAATCATCATAAGATAAGTGTGTTCCTGCCATTTCATTATAAGATGCAAAAACATAGAGATAAGAATAAAAATCTTTTTGTGTTTCCTCAATATTTGTATCCTTATTTTGTTCTCCCATAACACTCATAGCCCCATTAATAACTGTACTCATCATACACATAATAAGGATAACGACAATAATCAATATACGATTAGATTTTATATTTTGTTTCATTAATGGTTTAGAAAAGAATCTTGTTATTTTCTTATTCATTGCTGTTCCTCCTGATAAGTCTCTTTAAAATATTGTTCAAGTGTAAAATGTTCTTCTCTTAAAGAGCGTAAATGATATTTTTTTAATGTCTTAAAGAAATGATCAACAAGTTCAGTTGCCATTTTTATTTGACAATGATAATGTTCTAAATCAATACTTTCAACATTTTTCCATTCACTTGTAAAATCCATAAGATCATCATGCGACGCAAAAGTAAGATCGAATTTTTTGGTTTTCCAATGACGAATCTGCCATAAGTCAACAATGTCTAGTATCTTACCATCTTTAATCATTGCAACACGATCACAAACTTCTTCTATTTCTTCAAAAATGTGACTAGACATAAAGATTGTTCGACCTTTTGCTTTTTCTTCTTTGACTAATTCTAAGAAAGTATCACGCATTAAGGGATCTAAACCTGTCGTTGGTTCATCTAAAACAAGGATATCTTTATCACCCATTAAAGCAGCCACAATTGCTGTTTTTTGTTTCATACCCTTTGACATACGTTTGAGATTAGCAGTTGGATCTAACTGCAGCAATTCAATCACATGATTCATATAAGTCAAATCTTCAACACCTAAATACTCAGCTTGTAATTTGAGAAAATCAGTTCCTGAGGCAAGCGAAGGAAAAGCAATTTCACCAGGGACATAACTGACTTTGTTCATAATTTCAGAGGAATGTTGCCATGAGTTTAAACCACAGATTTCACTTTCACCACAATCTGGTTTAATAAATCCCATCATTTGCCGAATCGTGGTTGTTTTTCCACTGCCATTTGTACCAATATAACCAAACACTTCACCTTTTTTCACTTCAAAGTTAATGTCAAAGACACCTCTGTTATGACCATAGTCTTTTGTTAAATGTGAAACCTTGATAATCGTTTCTGACATTATTTCACCCCCTCAAAAACACGCTCTTCTTTATAAAATTTCATAAAATATTGTTCTAAAGTAAAAGGAATTTCATGAAAATCTTCAACATTTAATTTAGCAATATCTTGAATGAGCTGATCTAATTGTTCATCACAAATTGAAATTCTGGCACGATTTTTAGCTTCGTTTTGGGAAGTAAACTGATAAGGTAATGTAATAAATTGCTGATAAGAATCTTTATCTTGAAATGTGACACGATAAGTTTTCATTGTTGTATTTTTCAGCTCATCTGATTGAAATTCTGAAACAATCCTTCCATCTTTAATAATCGCAATCCGATCACAAGTGGCATCAATCTCATGAAATATATGTGAAGACAAGAAAATTGTTTTTCCTCTTTTTTTCTCAGAAACAATATAATCAATAAAGACCTGTTGCATAATAGGATCTAATCCTGAGGTTGGTTCATCTAAAATAAAAATATCTGGATCATGCATAAATGCTGTGACAATCGCCAGTTTACGTTTCACTCCTAAACTCATTTGCTTTGTGTCAATGTTAGGATCTAATTCAAATTTATCCAATAACATTTGGCAATAATCATCATTTTCAATTCCGCGCATCTCTTTCATCATTTTTAAAAATTGAGATCCACTCATACCATTAGGTAATGCAATTTCACCTGGCAGATAACCAATATGACTTTGAAGATAAGCCGCATTTTGCCAGCTATTTTGACCAAGAATAGAAGTTGTTCCAACTTGTGGCTTAGAAAAGCCCATTAAATGTCGAATTGTTGTTGTTTTTCCAGCACCATTAGGTCCAAGAAAGCCAAAACATTCACCTTTTGAAACAGTCATATTAATATCAAAAACACCTCTGTCATGACCATAATCTTTTGTCAAATGACTCACTTCAATAATTGACATGAAATCACTCCTCGCTTTCATTATAAGAACATATTGTTTTAAGCAACAACATGTTGTATAATATTTATACTACTAATGATATCAACATTCAAGCAACAATAATTTATAAATTGTTGCCTAAAGGAGAACCGCTATGAATAAACATGAAGAAATGGTTATGAAGACAAGAAAAAATATTTTAAATTCATTTATTGAATTATGGAAAGAAAAAGGTTTGGAAAATATTACAATAGGTGCTTTAACAAAAAGAGCTCATCTCAATAGAGGAACATTTTATAAATACTTTGATGATATATATGATTTAATGAATCATTTAGAAGATGAAACAATTCTTTTTGTTAAAGAATCAATTAATGAAAGATTTCAAAATGGATTACCTGAAGATTTTGATGAATTTTCAGCAGGGTGTGCTCAAATCTTTGCTCAAAATGAAAGTACTTTAATGCTATTGTTAAATCTCCCAACTTTTACAAATAAATTAAAACAAGAGCTTGTTCCCTTATTTATGGCTAAGAATCCTTTGTTAAATAACACACCCTATCCTGAGTATATTGAAGTCTATGTTTTTTCAACTATGACAGAAATGGTTAAATATTGGTACTACCATGATCGTCAGATGGACCTTAAGGAATTATTTCATTTGATGCAATCATTAGTTTTAAATGGGATTATGTTATTTTCAGATACAAAGAGTTTTAAAGATATCCAAAAACAATCTATATAAGAATATATTTTATTTCCTTTATAAAAAGAATCAAACATTATTTTTGCTGATAAGAAAAAGTAGTCAATCGGTTTTGTTTTTTGTATAATAAAACTAATAAGACAAGAAAAGGGGATAATGATATGAGTAAGATAATATTTTTAGATGTTGATGGAACATTGATTGACTATGAAACAAAATTACCTGAATCAGCAGCAAGAGCTGTTAATCAGGCCAGAGCAAATGGTCATAAAGTATATATTTGTACAGGGTGTTCTAAAGCCGAGATTGAACAAAGACATTTATGTGATTTAGATGGAATGATTGGTGGTAATGGAGCCTACGTAGAAGATGCCGGAAAGGTCATTATGCATCAGGGTTTATCAAAAGAAGATGTTCAACATATTGTTGATTGGTGTAATGCTAGACATTTAGGTTTTTATTTAGAAGCGAATAGTGGTATGTATTGTAATGATTATATGCTGGAACAAGGACCAGAAGTGATGATAAAATATGCGCAAGGAAAAGGTGCTAATTTATCACAGGCTAAAGAACTTTCTGAACAATTTGTTAATAGTTTTATTCATTTAAAAGGTCAGGATTTATATCGTGATGATGTTAATAAAATCAGTTTTATTTTAAGTTCTTATCAAGATCATCTTGATTCAAAAGAAGAATTTAAGCATCTCATAGCAAATACTTGGGGTGGAAAAGGTGAAGTTGCATTATATGGGGATTTAGGACCAGCTGGAATTACAAAAAGACATGCTATTGAAGTATTATTAGAATATCTTGGAGCAGATGTTAAAGATACAATTTCTTTTGGTGATGCTAAAATTGATTTATCAATGTTTGAATGTTGTCATTTCAATGTTGCGATGGGGAATGGTGGCGATGAAATAAAAGCTGCAGCTAACTATATTACAACTGATGTGAATGATGATGGTTTATATAATGCTTTTCAATATTTAGGGTTAATTTAGTAACTGAATATATAAAAAGATGTTATGTCATTGTATTTTTTTAATAAAAGAGGAGCTTTTTGTATGTCTCCTTTTTTATTGTGTTTAAAATAATGAACAAGATGTTAAAGAATCTGACTTTGCGAAAGGAATAAAAAGTATATAATAGAAATAGAAAGTGAGGTATATCTATGACAACAGGTGAAAAGATTAAGCAATTAAGAAAGAGGGATAATTATTCACAAGAAGATTTGGCTGAAAAATTAAATATTTCTAGAACGACACTGTACAATTGGGAAAATGATAATGGATTACCAGATGGTAACAGTATAGCAAGATTATCAAAATTATTTCATGTTTCGACTGACTATTTATTAGGACTTTCAACAAAGCAACCATATATTGAAAATACGTATACTTATCAACATAACATAAATAAGGAAAAGCTATTAGAAGTCTATCGAAAACTTATAGAGATCATTAGTCTTTATGAAGAAAGTCAATGTTATAATATGATTCCAGAACGTTTTCATGTTGATAATCAAGAGGCATGGGATTTTTATGAAAGAATGATTAATGATGTCAGGTTAGATGTGAATACTTATTTCTTAGGTGATGATGAGATATTTAATAAACTTATAACAATTATTGATGAAACAGAATACTTTTTAAAAATCTATGAAATGCCAGGAGTTTGTCAAAGATGGCAACAGTTGAATCCAGATATTATGTATTTTGATTGTACTTTTGATATTCTTGAAAAAGAACCTGAATTATATGAACAAATTAAGGCTGGTAAATACCATAATATTAGTTTGAATTATTATCCAACAGAAGTTGAGGCATCTAAACGAAAGAAATATTTTCAAAAACGAAAAGAAGATAATGATATTCTAAACTATCGTTATAGTAAAGAAAGATGGTTTCAAAATGAATTGTTACATACTTTACAATGTGTATTTAAAAATGATTTTGCTGATATATTAATTTCATGGAAGAATCTATGAATAACAAAGCAATTAAAATAAAGATTAATGAATGGATATGGTATGAAGAAAATTATTGAATTTTCTGATGTGCTTATACAAGAAGAATATCCAAAATATGCAGATAAAATATTTGAGGAAAACAAGTTTTATTTTATAGATATAATTGAGGAAGACATTTAATTGTTAAATGAGAATCTTGGAACATTTTCTAGGATAAACAAATGATTGAAACACAGGGACAATCTCTATATTATAAATTATGAAAATCAAAAAGGTTATTGTAGGAATAAAATTCTCATTAACCTTTTTATATTTGTTATTTTATACATTTGGAAAAAATTACCAGAAGTATTGTCATGGGGATTATGCTAATATTGAGAATATACCAACATTTAACAAAGTGAGGAATGCAACAGATGAAGAAAGTCATACTAACCGAAAAAACAATCAGCAGATTCAGGATATTCATGATGGAAGAAGAACGCAGCAAGGCGACAATTGAAAAATATATGAGAGATATTCATCACTTTTATGAATATCTTCCTGAGAATAAGACAATCACAAAAGAAATCGTGATTGCATTTAAGCAGTCGCTTTTAGAGACATATAAGGCAACGAGTGCCAATAGTATGCTGACAGCAGTCAACAGTCTGCTTGCCTACATGGGACTTAGTGAGTGTAAAGTAAAATTACAAAAGATTCAAAAAAGAATCTTTCAAAATGATAAATACAATTTAACAAAGCAGGAATATCAGTGTTTGCTGAATACAGCAGTAGCAGCCGGCAACATGCAGTTATTCATGCTGATGCAGACAATCTGTGCGACTGGAATACGTGTGAGTGAACATCAGTATGTCACAGTAGAGGCATTGAAGCAAGGTTCAGCCTGTGTGCATAATAAAGGAAAAATCAGAGAAATTATTTTTCCAAAAAAACTAAAAAAAGCATTATTGCAATACTGCAAGGAGCGTCATATCAGTAGTGGACCTGCCTTTGTTACAAGACACGGAAATCCATTGGATCGCAGTAATATCTGGTCTATGATGAAGAAACTGTGTGCAAAGGCAGGAGTAGATAAGGAAAAGGTGTACCCACATAATTTACGCCATCTTTTTGCGTTCACTTTTTATGCCATCGAAAAAGACCTTGTCCGTCTTGCGGATATACTTGGTCATTCCAGTATTGAAACAACACGTATCTATACAAAAACATGTCTGAAAAAATGTCAGAATATTCTCGATCGGATGGGATTGTTGTCGAATAATAATCTGGATTTTGCAATATCATAAAAATACAACATAATGAGTATTATGTTGTAGAATGTTTTCATATCGGCAAAAGTCCTTTTAAATCGCCGTTTTTCTGTATGGTTCTCTATCATAAAAATATAGGCAACAATTCCATGTATGTAAAATTGTAACCGTTTTACATAAAATATCTTACCATTTTGCATCATCCTCAACAATAGATATTGGTAAACAATAAAATATTTTGGGGAAACCTCATTTATATCACTTTTTATGTGATATAAATATGATAAAGCTGAAAAAAAGAGCGCAAAAAAGCCATGAAAACGGCATATTCAAAAAAACATATACTGATTCCTGATGAAGCTTTCTGTCATATAATTATTCAATCGGCATCCATTCGTGATGCCTTTTTTGTGTTTTTTTCATGTATATTCTATCTGTCTGGATAGGGTCTACAACATAATACTCATTATGTTGTTCAAATCAGAGGGAGATAGAGTATGAGAAAGGAAGACATCAGTCATTGTATAGAATTGACTAAGGAGATCATGATCCGTCATTACCGAAAGGATGATGATTTTGCAATTGGATATTTACATAGAAGCTGTATCTGGATCGGTTCCTGTGCAGAGGAATTTTATGTCGGTAAACAGACAATAGCCGAAGTCCTCAAAAAGGAATCAAAGGAACTGCCGGATATTGAACTAACCGCCTTTGATTATGTGTGCGTATCCAATGATACGCATGAATGTGTTATTACAGGAAGACACACAGGTCATACAACATGCACATCTGGTGAGATCTACAGTGATATGCAGAGGATCACTTTCGTATGGAAAAAGATGAAAGATGAGCTCCTCATCATGCATATCCATGTATCCAATCCAATGAACAATCTGCAGGAGGGTGAGATCTTCCCGCATAAGATAGGCAAATATACAAAGGGATATTTTGAAATGCTGGTCAATCGTGATATTAAGAAAAATGGGTCTATTACCATTAAGGATCAGAAGAACCGATACCATATCATCAATATCCATGACATCCTGTACTGTGAAGCGTTTGATATGAACTGTATCATCCACCTTGCAAAGAACGATGTCTTTGGACGCATCACGCTGCTTGACTTTGAACAGAAGCTGACTGAAAAAAACAAAGATATGTTCAAGCGAGTACATAAGAGTTACTTAGTCAATCGCTATCATACGAAGTCTTTAGCACGCTATGAGCTGATGCTGGAACATGAAATCAGAGTACCGGTATCACAGGAGCGCTATAACGATGTAAGGGATTGGCTGAATCATTGCTAATGGGAGGGAAATCAATGAAAAGAAAGATCGTGGCAAGACTGCCGGATATGTTTACACATGAGCAGTATCGGAGTGCCGGTGTTGCACATCTGGTTAATATGGATCAGGAGATTGAATTTTACTATAGGGGAAAACCGATAACAAAGGAACAGGCAAATGAAATGGTGATAGAGCATTATAAAAGAAAGAACGCTCTGTCAAAATGAACACAATGAGGATGGCAGGAGTGATAGGATGTGGCGACAACAATAACGGATCAACTTGAGGTGTTGACAGAACGCCTGGCGGAATTATATTTCATCAAGCGTGACTATACAGGACTTTCAGGATTCTTATCGGATCAAATCAGCTGGATAGGAACGGGAGTCAATGAGATATGCAGCAGTAAGAAAGAAGCAGTCATGTTTTTTGAGGAGGAATCCAGAATCTATGACGGATATTTTCTGATAGAGAATGCATGGTTTCATGGCATTGAGATCAGCAGTGATCTGGGGATCGTCATGGTAACGCTGACTGCTAAGACCCTGCCGGATGCTTCCTGCGTGATGAAGATGCCTCTGCGATTTTCTGTTGTATGGCATAAGGATAATAATCTGTGGAAGGTCATTCATGTGCATAATTCCATAGCGGATACCGACCTGAAGGAACATAACTATTTCAATATCGAGGCAGCGCAGTCGGCCTATTCACAGATGAATGAAAGACTCAGCAATGCTGTCAATACCGATCCGCTGACAGGCATCAGCAATATGACAGGATTCATCCATGATACAGAAAAGATATTCAAGAAATATCCTGATGATTCGTATGCCATCATCAAGTTTGGCATCAAGAACTTCCGCTATATCAATCGGGTTCATGGATATGGCATGGGAGACAAGGTACTGCAGAACATTGCGAAGAATCTGAAAAAGACATGCCGGGAGGGAGAAACATGCGCAAGGATAGAGAAGGACATCTTTGCGATGACCTATCGTTTCCTTACAAAGGATGAAATGTCGTATCGAGAGAAGAAGGTACGAACGAAGCTCATTGACAGGCGTATCAGCAAGAAGATCAACATGGACATCTGCTTTGTTGCAGGCATCTATCTGCCGCAGGACATCCGACATGAGCATGTCATTGACATGCTGGACAAGGCACTGATCGCCCAGCAGAGCGTTCCCAAGAACATCACAGGAAGCCGGTCAGTCTATTATGATGATGCAATGATGAATAATATGATCCAGAAGAATGAACTTCTGGAATCGGCAATCCCAGCGATGCAGAACGATGAATATAAATTATACATACAGCCTCAGTTTGATATTCAGACACATCGCATCATATCGGGAGAGGCGCTGTGCCGATGGCAGAAAGATGACGGAACACTTATCCCGCCCAATGACTTCATACCGGTATTTGAGGAATATGGAATGATCATCAGCTTTGACTTCCATATGCTGGAACTGCTCTGCAGACAGATGAGAAAGTGGATGGATGAAGGACTGGAACTGAAGCCAGTATCCATCAATCAGTCCCGACTGCACATAGAAAATGAAGCATATCTCGAAGATTTCTGTTCAACTGTGGACAGATATGGCATTCCTCATGAGGACATTGCCTTTGAACTGACAGAATCAGCGTTCGTAGAACAGCAGGACGAAATGCTGAAGCTGGCATCCAATCTGCATAAGCGTGGATTTCAGCTGGCTATCGATGACTTTGGAACAGGGTATGCCTCCCTCAACTTCCTAAGTGTCGTATCAGCAGATATTCTGAAAATAGATAAGTGCCTGCTTGACGGGATAGAAAATAATAAGCGTTCCCGTTCGATCATAGAGAAGACAATCGAGCTGGCACATGAGATCGACATGACAGTCATCTGCGAAGGCATAGAAACAGAAGAACAATTAGAATACCTCAGCAGAATCGGCTGTGACATCGGACAGGGCTTTCTGATTGGCAGGCCGATGGAATCCAGGCAGTTTGAAAAGCTGTGGATGCAGGATAAAGTATTATCGAATTAAAGAAAATGAAGGAGAGGAAGAAATGAAAAGAATCAAGCCATCCAGCGTGATAGGAATCATAGCCTGTATCATATTTATACCGATCATCGTTGTCAATCTTGCAATCATCTTTAATGGATTTCAGGATAATGAAAATATGCCGGGGTTCATGGGCTATCGGCCTGCGATCGTCTTATCAGGATCCATGGAACCAACCTTTGATGCAGGAGATGTCATCGTCATAGAAAAAGCAGAAGATACAGGGAACCTGCAAAAAGGCGATGTCATTACATATCTGGTATCAGGCAAGGCGACAACGCACAGGATCATCAGCGTAACGGAGCATGAAGGAAAGACAGCCTATGTGACAAAGGGAGACTACAACAATGTAGAGGATAGACTGGCAGTGTATCCGGAACAGATACAGGGTATCTATAAGGGATTTCGCATCCCCAATCTGGGAAATATCCTGATGTTCATGCAGAGCACACAGGGAATGCTGGTATGTCTGGGAATCCCATTTGCGCTCTATATCCTGTATGACATCTTCAAGCGAAGAAAAGACAGCAGGAAAGAGAATGAGGCACTGCAGGATCAGCTGAAGGAAAAGGAAAGACTGGAAGCAGAACTAGCGAAGCTGAAGGCAGAGAAGCAGCAGATAGAAGAGACAGAATAGATGAAATGAAATCGTTGTAATACACATCTGATAGGTTGGCACAGAACATTGGATGATGTTTACATATAAAAGAAAAAAATGGAGGAAAGAAGAAATGAAAAGAAAGAAAAGCATAGCCGGACGATTAGGCATGGCAGCTTTTGCGCTGACTCTGGTAACGACATGCATTTCCGGAGGAACGCTTGCGAAGTATGCCAGTGAGGTAACAGGTACAGGAACTGCGGTTACTGCAAAATGGGCATTCAAGGCAGGAAGTACAGAAGGTGCAGAATCAATCACAACTTTTAAATTAGGAGAGACGGATAATTCCGCTACTATTGCCAAAGAAAGAATCGCGCCAGGCAGTACTGGGACCGTTCCACTTTACTATGATCTGAGCGGCACTGAAGTCAAGACAAATCTCAAAATTAGTATCAAGGTAGATGATGTTAGTGAACTACCAACGAATTTCAAAATCACATGTGATGGTGTAACTAAGGGAAAAACAGATTTCACAAACGATACTTATGTAGATTTCATGTCAAAGGATATTTCTGTAGATACATCAACAGGTGTTCTGACTGCAGCGGATGCAAAAGCACAAAAAGATATCACATGGGCATGGGCATTTGAAACAGGTAATGATGACTCAGCAAAGAAAACAGGAAACACAGCTGATACAGCAGATGGAAAAGCAGCGAATACAGTCAATTTCACAGTCAAGGTAGAAGCAACACAGTTAGCAGGGTCATAAATACGGTCAGTATCTTATATCAGATCAAGGCACAAAAACTAGGGAGCAGTGTCCTGTGCCAGCACTGCCCTTTAGCAAAACCCACAGAATACTCTGTGAGCTTTGCTAAGGGAAAAAGAACAGGAGAATGATTATGGATGATAAATTGAAAGATCAAAGTACAACTGAACAGATCAATCAACAGGATGAAGGGAAAAAGCATAAAAAACTGATTCTTTTATTACTGTTGCTTTTACTTTTTTCCAGTGTCGGTGTCAGTCTCATGCTGAATCATCATACAGAGGAGCTTCCTACTGTCGATACCATAACGATCGATCCTGTCGAGAAACGTAATATACACGTATCCGGTCAGGTTATGTATTCTGATGGAAGAGTCTATCAGAACGGTCGTGTACAGCTGCATTCCGACGTCATGGAAACAAAGACAGATGAGAATGGATGGTTTCTGTTCAAAGATGTCGATCCTGCAGAACATACGCTATCGGTACTTGATAAGGATGGTAATGTCATAGCAAAAGCACTTATATCTGTGGAACAGAAACAGAAGGGACAGAATTTCAATATCACGAAGAATAAGGACGGGGAATATGTTGTCCATTTATCAGCAGCGATTCGCTACCTGGAACTGAAAGTTGAGGTCGATGGAGATAAGCTTCTGCTGATACCGGAAAGCAGCTATGCAGTAACAGATAAAGGAAATGTCTTTACACAGGATGGACAGCTAAAAGTCGATGATGGACAGATCGTACTGCCATCAGGAACCGTTGTTCTGGAAAACAATAATATCGTGCATTATCCATACATGGTGAAGCCGGACAATACAATCATCAGCATTCCTGAAGATGGCGTCAAACTGGAAGATGGAACAGTGATACAGGGGGACGGAACGATCGTATTCCCTAAGGATGATGTAGAAATCAACGATGAAAGAGATGAAGTCACGAATGGTAATGACGGAACTACTCATGAGATACCAAAGGATAAGCCGTCAAATGTGAAGCCGGATGGTGATGTAGAGCCAATCGTGCCTAGTGAACCAGACACACCAACGGATCCCGATAAACCAGTCGATCCGGATACTCCGATTGATCCAGACAAGCCAACAGATCCGGATACGCCAGTAGAGCCTGATGATCCACTTTCCCCTCCAGAGGGCTATACCGTGAGAGGAAACAATAAGGCAGGCTGGACAAGTCCATGGAATGTGACAACACCGTTAACTGCACTAGACCTTTTTGATACAGGAAAGATAAACAGTGAGAATGTGCCTGTCATACAGCCGGGATCAGAAGGCAGCTACATCTTCTGTCTGGAAAACAATCGTTCTACCAATCTCTCGGTAAAGATCTATCTTGAAAAGGTATCAAAGGTTGAGTTTCCACTGGAATACAGACTGTCTGAAATTCAGAGCATCGACAGTGTGGTAGATGACAATGTGAAATGGCAGAGTCTGAAGGATGGAGAACTGACGCTTTCTGCAGATGGAACCATTGGTCATAAGAGTACAGATAATCGAAAGCTATACCGTCTGGAATGGAAATGGCCATTCGATAAAACAAATAGTAAAGATACAGAACTTGGAAAGAATCAGTCAAAGTTTGAAATCAAGCTAGGTGTCCGTGTAGAAGAACTGGTAAAAGAGAAATGAGAAAAATAATCACAAAAGGCGGAACATTGGTGCTTGGTATTCTCGTATGTCTGCTGATCATCATACTTGGCATTCAGGCATACAACAAACTCATTGTTCATGATGAAACTGCCGGCATTCTGGGCTATAACTACAAGACAGTTCTGACAGGTTCCATGGAACCTGTAATACCAGTTGGCAGCATCGTCATTACAAAAGAACAGAGCAGTTATGAAATGGAAGATATTATATCCTTTCAGGAAGAAGGAAGCGTCATTACACATAGAATCATCAGCATAGACAGGGAACGATACATAACAAAAGGCGACGCCAACAATGTGGCAGATACAGAAGAAGTCCAGCAGAAACAGATATTAGGGAAAGTGATTCTGACGATACCGCTGCTTGGCTATCTGGTCATGTGGCTGATGTCACCAGTCGGAATCATCAGTTTATTTATCATCATGGGAATCTGGTATATAGCGACAGGAAGAAACAGAGGTGCAGGAAATGAAAAGGAATAGGACAACATTAAGGAAAACAGCAATCGGATTAGTATTCATACTGCTGGTTATGGGTGCTGTGACACTTGCACGCTACACTTCCTCCATACAGGGACAGGGTACTGCAACGACTGCCTTATATCAGAATAATGCTACTTTTACCTTGACCGGTGATGACATTCCTACTCATCCCAATGACAGCAGAACTATTGAATTTACCGTGTCAAATACCAAAGATAACAAAACAGCAGAAGTTGCACAGATTTATGAATTCATGATTCAAACTGCTGAGAACATTCCATTCAAATTTGAGTTATCAAAAGATAATGGATCAACTTGGAAAGAAGCTACAGCAAATGTAAAAACAGATTATAAAGATAACATTCTTAACTTGAATGAGCAAACAGATACATGGAAATTAAAGATTACATGGCCTGATTCTGCAAGTGAAAGTACCTATACAAATGAAATTGACTATGTACAAATAAAAGTGCTGATGGAACAGAAAACAAGTTAAAGGAGGAGCATTGCATGAAAAGAAAGAAAAAATACAATAGTAAAGCAATACAGAAAAAACTCCTTAGGATACTTGTTGTTTTAGTGCTGATTGTTCTCACATTAGGCAGTCTTACTCTGGCAAAGTATATGAGCCAGTTGAATTCAGATAAGATCATAGGCAGACCGGATGGTTTTTATTTTGAAAGTGATTATCTGACTGTGAACAATTCTCCTTATGAGATGCAGAACTGGAACAGAGATAAAGATTACAGCTTCATTGTGGACATTCGAAATTTTCAGGACTCATTGAGAGCATCAGAAATGGATGTGTCCTATAAACTCGAAATATCTGAGCTGGGATCAAACGTGACGGCATCATTGAATGGAGATAATGTAACAAGTAATACAACTTTTACAATGTCAGCGGATCAGACCGTTACGGATCAGTTGTTGATTACTGTACCAAAAGGAAAAACACCATCCAACAACAAAATTCAGATAAAAGCTACGGCAGTCCCGGAATCATCGAATGGATATTCCAAGGAAATCAGTGCTGTGTTTACACTTATAGAAAACTCATCCACATTTGAGCTGCAGTTGGAAAATCACAAAGATTATTATGATCTGCTGATAGGTGTTGCGAAGTCAGGTCAGACCATGACAATAAACTGGCCAAGTGGCTTTACACCGGATAGCACTGTTACAGAGTTAAAAAGTGCAAGCACTACATCTGCAAGCTATACAACAAATGGGGATGATACAAGTGTCAGGCTGCGATTCTTTGTGACAGGTACGATTGATAAAACAAAATCATTCTCTGTAAAGGACAGCAGTGGAAACGAAAAAGCTGTCAAGATCAGTAATGCACAGTAAGGAGGAACATATGAAGAAATTAAAATTTAAAAAGGACGTATTACATAAATTAAAAGTATTTATTTCTCTCTTTATTGTAGGAACAATGATGATCCAGTTTTTGAGTAATGACTATGTACTGGCTCATACGCAGGACAATGTCATTGCAACCTATGATATTGGTGTGGATAAAGGGAATGTGACAGCTACATTAACATCGGATGGTAAATTAACGATCAGTGGAACAGGTGATATTAAAGATTATACAGAAACAACAATGCCCTTCTCTGATAACATAAAATATATTTCTAGTTTGGTTATCGAGGATGGTATCACGTCTATCGGTGATTATACATTCTTCGGATGTAAAAATCTGAACGATAAACTGGAGCTTCCTAAGACAATAACCAGCATAGGAGACTATGCATTCAGCGGCTACAGCAAAGAGACAGCGCCAGCATTTACCTATATTACAAATGAGTTTACATCAGCAGATATTACTGTACCGATTCCAGAAACGAAAGAAGATAATGCTGAGGAACCAGTAGCAGATAAGAAAGAACAAGAACAGCAAAACAGTGAAGACACATCTCATGAAAATGCTAATGTTCAACAGAATGCAGAAAACGTCGCTTCGGATTCAACTGAACCTGCAGGCGATGATCAAGCTAATGTGAATAATGAGGAAACATCTCAAGTTGAAGATGAAAATAAAACTCCTCAGACTTCCGGTAAAATGGAAATCAAAACAATTACAGAACAAGAAGTAGGAAAAGACATCTTCTTTCCAAATCAAACAGGTGGATATAAAGCGAAAGAAACAAATAAAAGTTTTAGAACAGCTTCGGAGAATGCAGGGTATATTGAAGCAGATCGTTTTTTGACAGTGAAGCTTGATAATATCATCACACAACATCTTCCAGTTAAAAATGGCAAACTGATTGTGCCTAATCGACCAAATTATGGAATCGAATCACCAGTACCTGATGATGCCTATATGATACATACATTTAAGGGCTGGAGCATAGATAACCAAATAGTGCAGCCTAAGGAAGAATATGCAATTACAGATAATTTAGATGAAATCACATTAACATCTCAGTGGAATACAGAGTGGAGCATCAATCCTCAGATTAAGACAGAGGCAAAAGAAGATGTATCTGTTTATAGTATAATTGATGGAAATACACAGAAACCATTAGAACAAGCAGAAGGATATGTCTTATCGGTACAGTGGCAGATCAATAGTAAGGATGAGAAAGATGATGCGGCATGGGAAGATATAGATAATGCAACCTCTCTTACCTATGAACGAAAGGTGCAGGCAAAGGATACTTCTAGCTTCTTTAGAGCAAAGATAGCAATCGCAAGACAAACAAAGTTAAGAACGGCTGCCGAAATAAATGAAATAACAACAGAAGCAGTTAATGGTATCAATTCGCTTACTCCTATTACAGTGACATATAATGCAGGAGAAGGTGGAACTGGTATTATTGAAAACAAAGATCTTAAAGATGGTGATAACTATAAGCCAGAAGAAAACACTTTTACTCATCCAGATGGCAAAGTGTTTACAGGATGGAAAGTAAGTTTAACAAATGTTACTGCAATTAGGAATGATGGTACTGCAATAAATGATGGAGATATTGTACACTCATATGATCCTATTACAATATCTTTATCCAATGTAGAATCAGGGTCAATCACTTTAACTGCCCAATGGGATACACAAACAGTTATTTATGTGGATAGTACGATATCTTCTAGTGGTGATGGATCAACACCCGAGACAGCAGTGAAAACAATAAATGAAGCATATAATCTATTGTCAAGTACGGGTACAATAGATACTAATAAAATAGTTTTATGCAGTAACTATAGTTTTAGTGGTGTTACTCAATTAGGCGATAAAGCTACCGCTATTACCTCTTTAGATAAAATAAATCCTGTTACTTTAAATACAGGAATAACTAATGGAGCAAATAAATCTCCGACAGCAGCATTAGTAGCGCATGCAGATTTGAAATTTGATAATATCATATTATCTTCAACTAGAACTGCGTTACAACATTATGAAACTAATGCACTTTTTATGATGGGGTATCATCTTGTTATAGGTGAAAATGTATCAAATGTGAACTATATATCTATTGTAGGTGGTGGTTATACGACAAGTCACGTTTTTGATGAAACTAATATTGACATTTATAGTGGTAATTGGGGATATATTTTCGGCGGTGGATATGCAGGTACTATAACTGGTGATGCCAATATAAATTTATTTGGAGGAAGTGTAAGATATATATATGCTGGATGTGGTTATGGTAATCTTGGGAGTGAAAATATAAATAATGGTACAGTAAATGGATCAGCAAACACATATGTATATGCAGGAAGTGCAAGCATGTATCAAGGGGCAAGAGGTGGAAGAATAAAGGGAACAGGACATGATTATAGTAATAAGTTAATCATGTATGGTGGTGTAATAGATGGAATAAGAGGAGGACCAACACAACCTAATTATGCTAATTTTGAGAAGAAAACGATTATTGAAATTCATGGGGGAAAGATCACTGATACTGTTTTTTTAGGTTCTGGTGATGGCTCTACAAAAATAGGTCAAAGCAATGGCGTGGATATTAGTATTTATGATGGAGCTATATTGACTAAAGATTTATATTTAGGAAGTAATGATAATATTACGGGTAGTTCAACAGGAATCACTCTTGTTGGTGATAAAAATCTTACCATGTATGGTGGAGAAATTTATGGTGATGTTTATGGTGGATGCAATTTAGGTAGCACAAAAGATGGTAATGTTAATATTACTATAAAAAGCGGTGTCGTTAAGGGAAATATTTATGGAGGTGGAAGAGGAAGCGATAAATACACTGCTCAGATAATTGGCAATACTAATATAATAATAGAAAATAATGCAATTATAGAGAAAAATGTTTATGGTGGTGGTTTCTATAGAACTCAAAACCAAGGTAATATAATCATCAATATTGATGGAAGAGTATCAAATGTTTATGGAGCAGGTAATGGTACATTAACAAATGTCACAGGAAACTCAACAGTGAATATATCATCAAGTGCAATAATAAGTGAAAATGTATATGGCGGTGGAGAGGAAGGAAAAGCGAATACTACTTTCATAAATATATCGGGTGGAAAGATAGGCGATACTACAGCAAAGGAAACGGGAAATCTATATGGTGGTGGAAATAAGATTGGAGTATCTGCTTCAAATATAACGGTAAAAGGTTCTCCTGTTATCAATGGTAATATCTATGGCGGAAGCAATGCTTTAGGAACAACCACAACGTCAAATGTGAATATAGAAGGTACAGTTACAAATGATGTTTACGCCGGAGGCAAAGGTAGTGGTACTACTGTAACTACAGCAAATCTGAATATCAATACAGGAGCTGATATTAAAGGGAATGCCTTTGGTGGTGCTGAAGAAGGTGCTGTAGGTGCTTCTAATATTAAAATCGCTGGCGGTAAAGCAAATAGTGTTTTTGGCGGTTCCGATAAGGCAAGTATCTCAGGTGCTGTTAAGATAGAATCTAGTACAGGTTCATTTGCTAAGGATATATATGGTGGATGTAACTCTTCTGGATCTATTGGTAGTTTATCTATGAACCTTGCAGGTAAAGCTGACAATGTATTCTTAGGTGGTAATGCAACTCCTACTGAAAGTAAAGATATAACTGGAGAAGCAAAGATAGATGTTACTACGAATGAAGCAAATAGCATCGGTAATATCTATGGTGGTTCTAATTCTACTGGATCAGTTACATCTCCTGCTATCAATATCAGTGGCTATGTTACGAATGTCTATGGTGGTGGTAAAGGTTCTTCCACAACGACTAATACTCCTAGTGTTACAATCAAATCAGGAGGTCATGTCACAGGCAGTGTTTATGGTGGTGGAGAAGAAGGTATCACACATGGAACAACTGTGACTTTAGATGATGGAAGCATCGTTAATGATGCTTTTGCCGGTGGAAATAAAGTGGGTGTTGATGGTACTGTTGCAGTCATTGCATCTACTGGCTCTAAGGCTAATAATATCTATGGTGGTTCTAATAATTCTGGAACTATGGATAAACCTACTGTCACTATCAAAGGCGAAGCAGAAAATGTATACGGTGGAGGTTATGGTGCTGATACAACAACAAGTAATCCTATCGTAAATGTAGAAACTGGAAGTAAAATAACAGGTAGTGTATTTGGTGGTGGTAATCTAGGGCAGGTAGAAAATCCTACAGTTAACCTTAATGGTGGTACTGTGAATAATGCATTTGCTGGAGGAAATGCAGTAGGTGTAACCGGTACTGTAGCTCTTAATGTAAAAGATGGAGTAACCGCAACAAATATTTATGGAGGATCAAATTCATCAGGCAATGTAGATAATCCTTCACTTTCAGTTAAGGGAGGAACCATTACAAATATCTATGGTGGAGGTTTTGGTGGTGCATCTAATGATGGCAATAATGGAACCATCACATCTAATCCTAATATCACTATAGAAAACGGAACAATCGATAGTGTTTATGGCGGTGGCGAACGAGGTGTTACAACAAAGACGAATACAATATCAGTAACTGGAGGAACACTGACGAATATCTATGGTGGCGGAAACAAAGCACAAGCGGAGAATACAGTTATCAATTTGAATAATACAATGGGTTCAATCACAAATGTGTATGGAGGATGTAACAATAGTGGTACTGTTCAAAGCTCAAAGATATATATTGATGGTACGATCACCACTGTATTTGGCGGTGGTAAAGGTCAAAATACAACCGTCAATGAATCTTATACCAAGACAGAAGCTTCTGCGAAAGTCACAGATATTTATGGTGGTAGTGAAAAAGGTACAGTTACCAATGCAACGCTTGTGGTTCATGGGCCAGTGGAAGGCAGCATCTATGGCGGTGGTCTTGGTGCGACTTCGGTCATTAAAGGCAATACATGGGTATATGTATCTAATAGTGTCAAAGGCAATGTCTATGGCGGAGGAAATCAGGGGAAAGTTGTTGGTAATACACACGTGGATTTAGCATCTGGTACGATTGGTATAAGTACCAATGATGATGCGACAGGTAATGTTTTTGGCGGATCGAATCAAGCCAAAGTTGAAGGCAACACACTTCTTCATATTGGAAGCTATGTCGTCAAGGCTCCTGAAGGCGCTGTACTTCCAGAAGGTGATGAGAAAAGTCTTATTGTTTATGGCACTGTGTTTGGTGGCGGGAATACCACTTCAACAGGAAAAGATTTTGATGCCTCTGATCCCTATGTAATGGGGACTGCAACAGTTGAAATTGGTGGTACAGGCTATAAAAAAGTTGATATTCAAAAGAGCATCTTTGGTGATGGAAATAAATGTGTTACCAATGGAGATAAAACCATTGAAATCAAAGATTATAAAGCATTGACAAGCAATGCAAATAAATCTATTCAACGTGCAACAACTCTGAAAATCATAAACAGTGATATCGAACTGATTGGAGAAAAGGATACTGCTAACTTAGTGACGACGATTGATTATTCATTAAATCGTATTGATAATCTCATACTAAAAGGTGGAAGTCTATTGAAATTACAAACTCCAGTCAATCTGGTTATGGGATTTGAAAGCCAGAACGAGGATGGCTCATTACAAACGATTGAACAGGCTAATAACGATACAACAGGAAATAGACTCTATGTACAGCAGGGACAGCATATCGAATTGAGAATAAATGAAGATGTTAGCCGTCCGGGATATGGAGATGTGAAAGGTTTTGCGCAATTAGGAAGATACTATATAGATGGTCAATCTCTTGATAAGGACGCACAGGGTGTCTATGTCATGGGTAGTTATTACAGTGATGAAACTAATAATACAAATAGTGGCTTCATTGTCGCAGAAGCAGAAAACTTTGTTGATCAGACTGAGCTTAAGAAAGGGGATGTCATTACACCTACTACAAATTCCACATCATGGAGAAACTGGTTGTTAGGTTCATCTATTAAAAATGTAGAAAGGAATATGGTCATTTCTGATGAACCTGCTGATGGAAAAACAGTACAGATTAAAGAAACATGGTCAGCAGATGGATCCATCTATCGAATTGATCCAGGTAGTGTCGAAATGAGTGGAGATAAATACACGATCGTCAATCCTGATGAAATCACTTCGTCAAGTAATCAGAATACGATAGGACTTAGCATTGAAACTGGACAGACTGGTTGGCTGGAACAAGTCAAAGCAGGATATATAGATAGTGCGACGAAATCAGTTATTCCTTATAAGACAGATACGACTTTATCTGTAAATAATAGTCTGGATATGCGTTCTCTTGTAAATCCTACTCAGGAACCTATTATTAATATAAAACTATATAATGTTGAAAGTATAACTTCAACTGATTCTGATTCTCTTGTAGTGACATTCACGATTGATCGTATCATCCAGCAGACAGATGGATCTGAAGTCAAGATGGGTTCCATCATAGTAAAATTGAACATTACTAAGAAAGCGACACAGACATATTCTAATGTTCTTGTTTCACAAGGAAAGACCTATGATCGAGGAGAACAGTCTTATAACTATGATACTGCAAGTGATAAGATTGCGACTACAGTATCGGGTAAAAGTTCTATTACAGCACAGTTTGCTGAGAAATCGGATACTGCAAAATCTGTTTCAAAATATGAACTTGTTTTAACAAATGGATCGAGTGGAGGATATTCAACACTTCCTAAAGGAACAAAGGTATTGATGATAGATAAAAGTGGAAGCACTCCAGTGTATTATAACTATACCGAAGAAGCAGGAAATACATCTGTAGAATTAACCAAATTTAAAAAGAATGGTACAGATGAGTATTATAAGATTCCTACATCAGCCATTACAAAGTCAAATTTCATTTTTGTATTTGATTTTGCAGATGTTAGTAATAATGATAATGACTTTTTAGTAACATTTAAATCCACTTATTCGAATGGATCACCATCGGAAAAGAAATTAAGATTTGCTGTAAAAGGTGATCCAAGGACATATGATCTGAATAGTCAACAGGATAACAGTTCTGCAACTGAAACTGCGATTCCTTCATATCGAATGAATGGTTCCTTTGGAATCAATCTGAATACAACTGCAACAGCAACAGAGGGTGCTGGAACGGATACAACAGGAACTGATATGCAGATGGCAGCGAAAGTACAACTGAAGCTGACGAATATGATCACTGGAACCGTGTTGCCAATTCCAAAAGGCTGGCTGATACAAAGCAATGGTACTCGTTATTCAACAAGTGGAGATAGTGCAACGATTATTCTAGCAAATTGTCTGACTGCAACAAGTTCTGATATTTATGTCATCATGAGTAATATGGGTGATGTATCTGCTGGTGATTATAAGTTGGAAATTTCTCTTGTTACTGGTGCAATGGCAAATTATCCATTTGCAACATTAAGCAGTAAAAACATCATTTATAAGTTTAAACTAACTGATGATCGTTATTCAATTAAATCAACTATTCAGGATGAAAGCAAACAGGTTATTACAAAGGATAGCACAGATAAGACACTTACTTATGATGTGATCCGTGTAAAAGATAATTCATCCTCTACCTCAGATATAAAAACGAAACTAACGCTATGGAAGAAAGAAAATGGTATATATAAAGAGGTTGATTTTGCAGATTATATAGCTAATGTTAAAGATGTGACAACAGGAAAAGACATTACAAATCAGGAAATACCTTGGTCAATCTATAAAACAATCTCTGTACAATTGAATGATAATATATCTGTAGGAACGTATCAGTTAAGATATGATATTATTCAAAACACTACAGGTAGTGGAAAGCAGACTATAGCAACTGAAATTAATTCATTTATTATTGCTGATAATTAAAATGGAATCTAGTTGAAAAAACTTAATTTGATTTAAATATCAAATTAAGTTTTTTATATCCATTATCTGCAGTGTATTGTTATTGATTGAATAAACGAAATATAATATTCTCGTTTCTAAAATTGAAAGAATATGATTCATGAAGTGAAAAATGTTATGCTATGATAAAGATGTAAGGAGGTAATGTCATGAAAGTAGTTGTTGCAATTGATTCATTAAAGGGCAGTTTAAGTTCAATTGAAGCTGGAAATGCCATTAAAGAAGGAATTCAAAGAGTAGACCGAAATGTTGAAGTTGTTGTGAGACCTTTAGCTGATGGTGGTGAAGGTAGTGTTGAGGCACTTGTTGAAGGATGTCAAGGAAAGCTAGAGACAATTACTGTTAGTGGTCCACTAGGTAAAAGTGTCAAAGCAAGTTATGGGATACTTCCAAAAAGTCATACTGCTATTATTGAAGTGGCTTGTGCTGCTGGCATAACATTAATTGATGAAAAAGAGAAAAATCCAATGTTAACAACAAGTTATGGTGTTGGTGAAGTTATTAAAGACGCTATTGATAAAGGAAATCGACGTTTTATTATTGGCTTAGGTGGAAGTGTAACAAATGATGGTGGAGTTGGAATGTTACAGGCATTAGGATTTGATTTTTTAGATGAAAATAATCAGCCCATTCCACTAGGAGCACAAGGTTTAAAAAAATTAAAAAGAATTGATCAGCAACATGCTTTAGATGTTCTTAAAGAATGTGAGTTCATGATAGCTTGTGATGTGAATAATCCATTGTGTGGGAAGCAAGGTGCAAGTGCTGTATATGGCCCACAAAAAGGTGCCACTCAAGAAATGGTAGAAGAATTGGATCGGCTATTAGATCATCTTTCCATCATAACAAAACAATATTATCCATCATCAGATGCGACTCTGCCTGGTAGTGGTGCGGCTGGTGGTTTAGGGTTTGCTTTTTCAACTTTTTTGTCAGGAAAATTACAATCAGGAATTGAATTGATTTTACAAGAAACAGCTTTAGAATCTTATTTACAAAATACAGATATAGTTATAACTGGGGAAGGTTGTTTAGATTTTCAAACATCTATGGGAAAAGCACCTATTGGAGTTGCTAAACTTGCTAAAAAATATCATATCCCTGTTATTGCTTTTGCCGGTTGTGTAACTGAGGATGCACATGAGTGTAACCGTCATGGTATTGATGCGTTTTTTCCGATTTTAAGAAATATTATGACATTAGAAGAAGCATTGGATAAAGAACAAGCAAAAATAAATATGATAAATACAGTTGAACAAGTTTTTCGTTTATGGCAAATGAAAAAGTAATTTCAAAGTCAGAGTCACGATTGTAAGTAAAAAATGCTTGTTATATGGTAGAAACGATGATAATATATGTTTAAACATATAAACCTATATTGAAAGGAGTTCTTATGAGCAAAAAGACAATGCTTTATATGAAAGAGTGTGCTCCAATATTTTCAATGTTACAAGATGAAAGAAGACGGGAAATTACACAACTTCTATTTGAAAACCAAGAAATGAGTGTTTCAGCATTAACTGAACAATTATCACTTTCTCGGCCAGCAGTTTCTCATCATTTAAAACTTCTATTAGATGCTAAGTTGGTGACTGTACGTCAAGATGGGAAAGAAAGATATTATCGTTTAGATTTAAAAAAAGCTTTAAATCTTTTAAAAGAGTTGGTTGCATCTATTGAAAATGATATAGAACAGAGTTCATAACATCTCAATAATTAGAGATGTTATTTCATACAACATACGTTTACATGTTTAAACTTATAAAATTAAAGGAGCGAAATATATGAATTATTCAGAACAAACAAATTGGAAAAAGATTATGAATTATCTTCCTGAAAAGTATCATCTGACAGAAGACACATTACCTAAAGAAGAATATTGGTTATGGCATGGTCATCGTGTTCATTTAGATACATACAGAAACCCAAAAGCAGAAACAAAAATCATTTTATTTCATGGTGTAGGAACAAATGGTCGACAAATGAGTACTATTATTGGATATCCTCTATCAAATGATGGTGTTGAAGTGATTGCTATAGATATGCCTTTATATGGTATGACAGAAGTGAATGCGAAAAAAACTGTGAGTTATGATGATTGGGTACAACTAGGTAGTGATTATATTGATTATGAATTATCAAAAGATAAGCGTCCTATTGTCCTTTATGGTTTATCAGCTGGAGGAATGGAGACATATCATATAGCATGTAAGAATCAAAGAGTAGATGGTATTATTGGAATGACATTTCTTGATCAAAGAGATCAACAAGTCCGAAATGAAACAACAAACAATCTCTTTTGGGCACATATGGGAACTCCTCTAGCAGGAATTTCAGTAAAATTAGGACTAGGAAGAATGCGAATGAAAATGTCAATTTGTTCTAAAATGTCAGCATTATGTAATGATACAAATTGTTTAAAAGAAATGCTCGCAGATAAAACATCAGCTGGAAATAGTGTTCCAATGAAGTTTATTTATTCATATATGACTTATCTTCCATCAATAAAACCAGAAGATTTTCAAGTCTGTCCTATTTTATTGACACAACCTGAAAATGATCGATGGACACCACTTCATTTAAGTCAGTCATTTTTAAATAGAATTAAAAACGTTCCTATAACAATAAAAGAACTTCAAAATGGTGGTCATTATCCTATTGAAGAACTAGCTTTAGAACAGTTGCATCAGTATATCTTAGAATTTATTCATAAGCTAAAAAAATGATGAAATAAACATTGTTATTATGTTTTTAACTGCCTCATATTCATATGTATTATATGGTTTTTTTGAAAATATTGAGATGATATGATGATTTATTGAATGATGGAGTAAGTTATATAAAGAATATTTCAAAAATAAAGTCATAAAATGAATATGTTCATCTTGTATTCAAAAAACAAGGACTATAATATATACAAATAGAAAAGGAGGCAAACAAATGCTTCAGATAAAAGATATACACAAAGAATATAAAACAGGGAATTTAATTCAAAAAGCACTTGATGGAGTGAGTTTGAATTTGCGTGATAATGAGTTTGTGGCTATTTTAGGGCCTAGTGGATCAGGGAAAACAACGCTTTTAAATATTATTGGTGGACTTGACCGTTATGATCAAGGGGATTTAATTATTAATGGAATTTCAACTAAAAAATATAAAGATCGTGATTGGGACTCTTATCGTAATCATACGATTGGATTTGTTTTTCAAAGTTATAATTTAATTCCGCATCAAACAGTTTTAGCGAATGTAGAACTTGCATTAACGATATCAGGTATTTCTAAAGCAGAACGTCGTAAAAGAGCAGAACAGGCACTTGAGCAAGTTGGATTAGGAAATCAAGGACATAAGAAGCCAAATCAAATGTCTGGTGGACAAATGCAACGTGTTGCAATTGCTCGTGCTTTAGTTAATGACCCTGATATTCTTTTGGCTGATGAACCAACAGGTGCATTAGATAGTGATACCAGTGTACAGGTTATGGAATTATTAAAAGATGTTGCAAAAGATCGTTTGGTTGTTATGGTTACACATAATCCTGAACTAGCTGAAACATATGCAACACGTATTGTTGAATTGCGTGATGGAACAATTCGTAGTGACACAGATCCATATGAAGTAAGTGAACATGATTTAGAGAAACCAAGACATGAAAACATGGGAAAATCTTCAATGTCTTTTATGACTTCACTGTTGCTAAGTTTTAATAATTTAAAAACTAAGAAAGCGCGTACCATTTTAACATCTTTTGCTGGTTCGATTGGAATTATTGGGATTGCATTAATCTTATCTCTTTCAAATGGAGTTAATGAATATATTCAATCAATAGAAGAAGAAACTTTATCTGAATATCCTTTACAGATTCAAAGTTCTGGTTTTGATATTACTTCTATGATGACGGATGTTAATCCTCATCAAAAAGAAAAAGATGATACAAAAATCCAAGTTTCACAAATGATTACCAATATGTTTTCTAAGATTGGATCTAATGATTTAACATCATTAAAGGAATATCTTGATAGTGGTAAAAGCGATATAGCTAAGAATACAAATTCAATTGAATATACTTACAATATTGCTCCCCAAATATATAGTGCTGATACAAATAATGTAAGACAAGTCAATCCTGATAAATCATTTTCATCTCTAGGTTTTGGTTCATCAACAAGCAGTAATAGTATGATGTCATCAATGATGAGTACAGATACTTTCTATCAAATGCCTAGTAATGCAAAACTATATGAAGATCAATATGATATGAAAGCAGGAAGATGGCCTAGCAATTATAATGAATGTGTATTGGTTTTATCAAAAAATGGAAACATTAATGATTTTATGTTATATACATTAGGACTTCGTGATTATTCTGAATTAGAAAAGATGATTCAGCAGTTTTCTAAGGAAGAAGATGTTGATGTTCCAGATAATATAGAATCATTTACTTATAATGATATGCTGGGTATTACATTTAAGCTTGTGAATGCGACTGATTATTATCAATATGATAAGTCATATAATGTTTATAAAGATAAAACAGATGATCAAAAATATATGAAAAATCTTATTCAAAATGGAGAAGATATAAAAATCGTTGGGGTTGTTCAACCAACAGAAAGTGCTTCAGCAACAATGTTAAAAACAGGAATTGGTTATCCTGCAACATTAACAACACATGTCATTGAACAAGCCAAATCAAGTGAAATTGTTCAAAAACAATTAGAAAATACAAATATTGATATTTTCACTGGTAAAGAATTTAGCAGTAAAGAAAATAACAAATTAGATATGAATTCATTGTTTACAGTTGATGCTAAAATGCTTCAAAAAGCTTTTACATTTGATCAAAGTAAATTAAAATTTGATATGGGTAATCTTGATTTAAGTCAATTACAATTAGATACTTCAACATTACCAGCATTAGATTTTAACAGTATCTTTAAAGATATGAAGATTAATATTTCTCAAGAACAAGTTAATGCCATGAGTCAAAATATTATGACTCAATTTCAACAATATGTTAAAGATAATGGATTTACGAATCCAGATGAAATGAATAGCTATTTTATGAAATATTTACAAACAGAATCTGCTCAATCACTTATTCAAAGTGAAATGACAAAACTTTTACAGGAAAGTGGTTTAACAGAACAATTCCAGACTCAACTGCAAAAACAAATGCAAACAATTATGGCACAATATATGTCAACCATTACAAAATCAATGCAAGAACAAATCAGTGCTCAGATGACTAAACAAATGGGAAGTTTAGCAGCAAGTATGCAAGATGCGATTAAAATTGATGCCAGTGCATTTGGTAAAGCCATTAAAATGAATATGGATACAGATGAATTATCAGAATTAATGATGTCATTAATGACAACAGAAACATCATCTTATGATGGAAATCTGAAAAATTTAGGATATGCTGATTTTGATAAACCAAGTGGTATTAATATTTATCCAAAGGATTTTGAAAATAAGCAGAAAGTTATTGATATTTTAGATAATTATAATGAAGATATGAAAAAAGTAGATGAAGATAAAGTGATATCATATACAGATTATGTGGGAACTCTTATGTCTTCAGTTACAGATATTATTAATGTCATTAGTTATGTTTTAATTGCTTTTGTTGCAATATCATTAGTTGTTTCTTCAATTATGATTGGAGTTATTACTTATATTAGTGTTCTTGAACGTAAAAAAGAAATTGGAATATTACGTGCAATTGGTGCATCCAAGAAAAATATATCTCAAGTCTTTAATGCAGAAACATTTATTATTGGCTTGTTAGCAGGTGTTTTAGGAATTGTGATTACTTTGATATTATTAATTCCAAGTAATATGCTTATCCATGAAATTGCTGGTAACGTTGATGTAAGTGCGACATTACCAGTTGCTGGTGGGGTTATTTTGATTGTCTTAAGTGTTATTTTAACATTGATAGGAGGATTAATTCCATCTAAAAAAGCGGCTCAGGAAGATCCTGTTACAGCACTTCGTACAGAATAATATATTTTATTATTTATCAATAAGATTAAAAGCCAACAATTTTGTTGGCTTTTAATCTTATTGAAACAAAGACTTTAATTCTTATCTTCAAGAACATATTGACTCATGTTTTGATTTTTCTATCAAATCATTTAAATTCATTACTCATAAGTGAATTCATTGAAATACGTCTTATTTTAAAGTATATAATACAACATAATCAGAACACTCATAATAAATAAAAACTTATAAGAATAAGGAGTGTTTATGTGATTTTGTTTGATTTGTTGAAATATAATAGTTCATATGATAGTATAAGAGCACTAATTATTTCTGGAGGAAAAGATGAGAATAGGTATACTAGATGATGATGAAGTTTGGCAAAAAATACTTTATAAACATATTTCAAATTTATCAATCAAATTAAATATGAATATCGAAATAGAAGTATATAGAAACTATAATGAATTAAAAGATTATCCTAAAAAAATTGACATACTTTTATTAGATATAGATATGCCTGAGTTTTCTGGAATAGAGATTAAAGAATCCCTTCCAAAATATGTATCAAGAATTATATTCGTGACCAATTATGATAAATACATGCTAAGAGCTTTTGGAGATAAAGTTTATGGGTTTGTCAAAAAAGATCAACTTGAATTATTAGATGAATATATTCAAAAAATATATGAACTAGGAAGTTATGCAAATAAAATACTTGTAAACAATGAGTATATAGATCTTGAATCTATATATTATTTAAAATCAGATAATATATACACGATTATTGGTTGCTCGGATGAAATAATGATAAGGAAAGGATTAAGTGAATTTGAAAATGAATTAAGAAAGGATATTTTTGTAAGAGTGCATAGGTCATATATTATTAATTTTCAGCATGTTGTATCTATTAGTTGCAAGGGTATTGTTTTAGATAATAATATGTGTATCAAGATAAGACGGGGATATGTTAAAGAGATAAAGAGAAAATATATTGAATATATGTTGGGGTCTCAATGAAATGTTGATTACTATTAATGTGTTTAAATACTCTATTGAATTCGTTGCTTATCTTATTTTTATAATACATATTTTAGAATATAAGAGAATTGATTCTAAAATAAAAATAGGATTGATAATTTTGATGTTTAGTATACTCAATGTCACTTTCTCTCAATATATTTATGGAAATTTTTTGGTTGGTTTCATATTTTTATGTCTATTGATAAATGAAAATATAATAAAACGTATTTTTAGTGCTTTGATGTCAATTATAAGTATATCTACACTTACTTTTATACCGTATTATTTTATTAAAGGGAAAAATGAAGTTATACAAATTATTGCAGAAATATTAATATATCTATTTATTATAGTGTTAGTCTATTTAGTAGAAAAGATGAAAATTGTTGAAATATTAAGAACAAGACCTCTTATTGGTACATTAAATATAATAACACTATTATTTTTTGTTTTTTCATTATATGTTTTTCTCAATAGAAACAATATTATATTTGGAAGAGTCACTTTTTTTAATCTTATGTTATCTATAATTTTGTGGTTAGCAAGTATAGTATATTGCTTAATTTATACATCTCATGAAAAAATGAAAATAAGATTAGAAAATGAAAACTCACAAAAAGATTCTATAATATATATGCAGGAAACTTATTATCAGTCAATTTTAGAAAATTATGAAAATCTTAGAAAGTTTAAACATGACATAAGTGCATATTTGGCAACTGTTCAATATTTATTGAATAATAAGAATTACAGTGAACTTAATGATTATCTTAAAAGTTTTAATCAAGAAATATCTGAAATGCAAAATGACCATTTGACAAATAATGATATGATTAATGCTGTTATTATGCAATTATATAATCATATAAAGGATAATAATATACGATTTGAAATTCATGATTACACAGAACGTGAAATAAAGATGGAATCTATAGAAATTGTGTCATTGTTTTATAATTTATTGAATAATGCAATAGAGGCTGCTAAACAATCATTGAGTAAAGAAATAACAATAACAATAAAATCAAGTAAAAATAGTGTAGCAATAAAATTAGAAAATAGTGTTTCGAATGAATTTAATATTGAAGATATATATAATTATAGGACTTCTAAAAATGATAAGAAAAATCATGGGATTGGTTTGGTAAATATGAATAAGATAATAGAAAAATATGATGGTTTTATTAACTATCATGTAGAAGAACAATTAATTAGTGAAATCATAATATTTGATGGAAAAAATGCACTTTAGAACATATTTGTACGTTTAACAACAATATGATTTTTAATTACTCTTTTTTATAGTATGTTTTCTCTATAAGAAGAAAAAATAATTGCATCTTTCGCAGTTGTCATGACGTTGATAACGGCAGTATCAAATGTAAATGCTTTAGTTGCTATTGATACATCAACACAGAAATGGGAAAAAGGTGTGGGAACGAATTTTTATGTTTATTATTGGCATAAAACAAAACGACACTACGCAAATGCAATGATGAATGATAAATACAGTGATAGGGTTTATGCAAATAAAAATGTATGGGCTAAGGCATCATCTCCAGGATCATGGGGAGGGTATAGTTCAAACCATTCGAATTATGGTTATGATTAATTAGGAGAATCTATGAAAAAAACATTAAGAATTTTGGTTGCTATTTATACAATTGTTTTATTTGTTCCTCAATTTGCACAGGCAGGGATTCGTGATTTTGAAAATAAAATATATGCAGAAAAGCAGTTTGAAAATGTAATGACAATTCAGATTGGACAAGATATTAAGACACAAAATTCTCAAAATGTTTTAAGTCATATTAAGGGTGTTATGGATGAATATCATTCTAGCATCTTTTTTACTAAAAATGAGAGTAACAAATATCATAAATATATTTATACGAATAGTCAAGACTACTTTCAAAAATTGGGAATTAATGGATATCAATCTATTGATTTATTACAATCACAATATAGTCTGGATATTCAGCCATTAGACAATATTGTAGAGAAGCATTCTGTAAATGGTGAAGCAGTCATTGTATGTAATCAAACTCAATCAAAAAGAATTAAAGAGGCTTTGGAAAATGTTTTAGACACTCAAATTGATATTGTTAATGATGAGATGAATACAATGGATTATTCAATGTTTGCAATATTGATTATGATTTCATTCACAATTTTGTTATTATTAATCATTATTTATGATATGTATCAAAAATATAAATTATTTTCAGTTAAAAAACTGTGTGGTTTTTCACATGGAGATATTTGGTTAGATGAAATAACGCGGTTATTAATGACTTGTATTTGTATTTTATTTCCAGGATATACTTTTTTGACATTTATTATGACTCAAAAGTTAAATGATGATGTTATACAATTTTTAATGACAAGTTATCAGATGGTGATTATAGCAATTGTTTTGATTTTTGTTTTTGCTTCTGTAGCGATATTGATTTTTTCTCATGTGAAAATAGGTGAATATTTAAAAGGGAAGAGTATTTCTGATTCATTTTTATATTTTAATCAATTCATAATGGCTCTTTTGATTATGGTTGGAATTATGTTATCTATGAATGCAACATCCTATATTGAATCGATTATGGCAAGAATTTATAATTCTAGTCAATGGGAAACTATGCAAAATTACTATATTATTCCTACTATTCAACAAACAGAAGGAGATGAATCAATTGCCCAATCAGAATGGTTAAAAAATAGTAAAAAAGCATTTATTGAATTAAGCCATCAAGGGACAATATATGCGGATTTTAATGATTATTTTGATGATGGAAGTATTGAAGAGGGATATTATTATCAATCAAGGATTCCTATTGTCAATAATGAATATCTTAAAGTTAACAAAATTGTAAATAGTCAAGGAAAAGTTATTTGTATTGATGAAAAAGAAGAAAGACAAGTGCTTTTAGTTCCAGATGATGATAAATATGATAAAGTACGACTGGCAGAAGATATTAAAAATATAGGTTATGAAAAAAATGATGATGTTATTTTTGTTTATTATAAATGTCAACAAAGTTTTTTTAGTTATAATTCAAGAGTTATTCATGACTATACCAATAGTTTAAAAAATATTGTTGTTGCAGTTCGTACAGAAAATAATGGTGATGATATAGACTATGATCGGATAATGGGATATAAAGGAAATCCATTAAAAATAAAAGCAAAGGACAAAAATGAAGTGATATCTGTACTTAAAAAATATGGATTAGAAAAATACCCAGTCCAGGTTATATCTGCTTACGATGACATGGCGGATTTAAATAATAATGAAATGATAACAACAATATGTTTGATTTTAACTATTGGTTTGTTAATAGTGTTGATGGGTAAGGCTATTTATCAAGGACTTTATTGCTATGTTAATATAAATCAAAAATTAATTGCTGTAAAAAAACTACATGGTTTTTCTCTATTAAAACAATATGATCGTTATTTTCTGCTTAATTTAAGTATGTTCTTTTTCATTGCATTTGCCTTAATTTTCTTACAGTATCATATATTAATGGTTTTACTTTTTGTTATGTTCGCAATTTTATACTGGATTACGCTTTTTGTCATAAAAATAAAGAGGTCAAAAGAGTATTATACATCATCAATTTTAAAAGGAGAATCGTTATGATAGAGGTAAAAAATATATGTAAAGCTTATGGTGAAAATATAATATTTAATCATCTCAATTTGAAGATAGAGACTGGAAGTATGAATGCGATAGTTGGTAAAAGTGGGAGTGGAAAAACGACACTTCTAAATATTATTGGTTTGCTAGAAGATTTTGATGAAGGTGAGGTACTTATTGAGGGGCAACCTATTGTTTTTCAATCAAAAGAAGCAACTATGACGTTAAGATTTAAGATTTCATATTTATTTCAAAATTTTGCTTTAATAGATTCTATGAGTGTCATAGATAATTTGAAAATTGCTTTAGAATATAAAGATATGAAAAAGAAAGAGAAAATGAAGTGTATAAAAGAAGCGTTGGAGAAAGTTGGATTAGCAAATTATGAAAATAGAAAGATCTATACATTGTCAGGAGGACAACAACAACGCGTTGCAATAGCAAGAGTTATTATTAAAGATAGTCCGATTGTTTTATGTGATGAACCCACGGGCTCTCTTGATCATGAAAATGCACAAGATATTATGAATATTTTAAAAGAAATGTGTTATCAAGGGAAAACAGTTGTAATTGTGACACATGATAATCATATCTCTCAACAATGTGATCGCATTATTGAATTATCTAAATGATTAAAAGCCAACAATTGTTGGCTTTTAATCTAATTGAAACAAAGTCTTTAAATCTTTATCTTCAAGAATACGTTTAGATTTCTGTTTTGATTTTTCTATCAAATCATCTACATTTTCACCTAATGCTTTACTAATAAGTGAATCCATTGAAATGCCTCTTAATTTAAAGAATAAAGAAGGATCATTATCTAAAATAATACTGGTAGCATAAAGAATAGATGCAGCATGTTTACATAACACAGCATAATCAGGACAGTCACAATAAATTTGAATTTGCGATGGTGATGGGAAGAGACCATGATCTTGAATGAAGAAAATATCTTTTAGTTGATTGAAAAATATCCCTGATATTAATTGTTCTAATGAATCAATATGATGTCCACAAGCTTTTTGAATTTTCTTCCAATCACAGGGTCCATAGAATCAGTTGTTATTTTAACATGATAGATTTTTCTGCCACTTCCAGATATATCACCATAAATATAGCCTTCTTCAATTCCAAAATCAAAAATAACTTCAGCTTTAATGTATTTCTTATTACGTCCTAAATGATTCTCATAATTAGCATATCTAAGAGTTGATCATTTTTTTCTCCAATTGTTCCTTCACAGATAAACATACGGATAATGACATGTGATGCCTTTATTAAATTTAAACCAATGCCACCCGCTTTAATAGATAAAACCATATAAGGAATATAATCATCACTTTGGAATAATTCAACAGCTTCTTTTCTGAAAAACTTTGAATGAGTTGAAATGGCTGGTAGTTATTGATGAAAGTTGTCAATAGCATTATCTGGATTTTTAAAATAGCATTTAGAATTTGATTGCAGAATTCAGTTTTTATATTGATTGAAGAATATGATTCATGTAAGATAATGGAGAGGTGATCATGGTGAATGAAATGATTAAAGTTGGAATAGGTGTCATGATTTTAAAAGAACATCACATATTATTAGGACATCGTGTGAAGAATGGTCAAGATACAGGCGGTATTTATGAACCGGATAGTTGGTGTTTGCCAGGAGGTAAACAGGAATATAATGAAACGATATTTGAATGTGCACAAAGAGAAGTAAAAGAAGAAACGAATTTGGATATTGATGATATGATGGTATTTGGTGCTATAGATGATATTCAGCCAAATAAACATTTTGTAACAATCTGGGTTATTGCTAAAGAGTGTCAAGGAACTTTACAGGTTATGGAAAAAGATAAGCAAGATGCTTGGGCATGGTATTCTCTTGATGAATTACCAGAATATTTATACTCACCATCACAAAAATTTATTGATGCGTATCTTAAAAGTATGAAAAAGGAGCTATAAAATGAAAACACTGTATGTATCAGATTTAGATGGAACATTATTAAGAAGTGATGAGAGAACATCTGATTATACTAATCAGATTATTAATGAATGTGTTAAAAAAGGAATGTTATTTTCATATGCAACGGCTAGATCATATCATACTTCGCAAAAGGTCACAAAAGGACTTAATGCTAAAATACCATTGATTGTATATAATGGTGTTTTCATTAAAGATAATGTTACTGGTGAAATTATTAAAGCACATTATTTTAGTGAGGATATCAAATTATTAATAGATGAATTGCTTGAAAATCATATTTATCCGATTGTTTATGCATATATTGATAATCAGGAAAAATTCTCATTTGTAGAAGAAAAGTCAAGTCAAGGCATTATGAATTTTGTTATGACACGTAGTGGAGATTCAAGAATGAATCCTATTTTAGAACAAGGTTTATTATATGAAGGAAATATTTTCTATATTACTTGTATTGATGATTATGAAAAATTGTTACCTTTTTATAAAAAATATCAAGATCAATATCACTGTGTTTTTCAAAAAGATATTTATACTCAAGAACAATGGCTAGAATTTATGCCAAAATCAGCATCTAAAGCGAATGCAGTTCAACAATTAAAAGAATATTATCAATGTGATCATGTTGTTGTTTTTGGTGATGGATATAATGATCAAGATATGTTTCAAATTGCTGATGAATGTTATGCAGTGAGTAATGCAGTAGAGGAATTGAAACAAATGGCAACTGATGTTATAGGGCATCATGATGAAGATGGTGTGGCTAAATGGTTAAAACAACATACCATTTTAGATAAGGAGGGGCTTTTAAATGATATATAAAACAGATTATGATTCACCCATTGGGAAAATGATTTTAGCAAGTGACGGACAAGCACTTATTGGATTGTGGTTATATAATCAAAAATATTTTTTAGGTCAATTACATGAAGAATTGGTTGAAAAAGATGATTTGAATGTTTTTCATTTAACAAAACAATGGTTAGATCAGTATTTTAATCAGCAAAAGCCATCAATCACAAATCTTCCTTTAGCCCCTAGAGGAAGTAAGTTTCAAAAAGATGTCTGGCAAATTCTTTGTGAAATCCCTTATGGAGAGGTCGTTACATATGGGAGTATCGCTAGCCAGATGGCACAAAAAATGAAGCGTGAAACAATGTCAGCACAAGCAGTAGGTGGAGCAGTTTCACATAATCCTATTTCTATTATTATTCCTTGTCATCGTGTTGTTGGATCAAATGGGAATTTAACTGGATATGCTGGCGGAATTGATAAGAAAATCAAATTGCTAGAATTAGAAGGTCTCCATATTGTCCATGAAAAGATTTGTAAAAAAGGACGATAAGATGAGCACATTGAATGAAGAATTTATTTTTCAGATTTTATCTATTGTGAATGAAATTCCTTATGGCTGTGTTGCAACTTATGGTCAAATTGCAAAATTATCTGGTCATGATAAAAATGCACGATTAGTTGGAAAAGTCTTAGGTTTATCTGAATATTATGGACGTTTTCCTTGTCATCGTGTTGTTAATAGTTATGGGCGTTTAGTCCCTGGTTGGTTAGAACAAAAGCCATTATTATTAAATGAAGGAATTACATTTAAAAACAATGGCTGTGTTAATATGACGAAACATCAATGGAAAATTGGAGAATAGTCACTATGTATGATTTTTAATAAAATGAATTAATTCATTAGCTGGTAAAGGTTTTGAATAATAGTATCCTTGTAAGCTATCAACTTGAAGATTGCTTAAAAAATGGGCTTGTGCCTGAGTTTCTACCCCTTCTACAACAATATGATAATTTAATTTTTGAAACATAGATAAAGTTGTTGTTAAAATAATTTGAGATTTATCATTTGTCAAAGCGGTATTTAATAAGGTTTTATCAATCTTGATAATTTGAAAAGGAAGACTAAGAATATATTGCATAGATGAATAACCAGTGCCATAATCATCTAGTGAAAAACATATTCCAAAATCAACTAGCTTTTTCATATTTTCAATACATATATTTTGTTCTAATATTGATGCTGTTTCAGTTAATTCAAAACATAACCGCTTAGGATTTACATTTTTTTGCTGACAAAGCTGAATAACATCATCAGCAAAAGTTTCCTGCATACATTGAATCGCTGATAGATTGATTGAAACTTTTTGGATATCTTGAAATTGATAATGCTTCATAAAATCAAAGACTTCATTCATAATTAAATACCCTAAATCAATAATAGAGCCATTGCTTTCAGCATAATGAATAAATTCATCTGGCGGAATATACCCATATGCTGGTATATGTAATCTTGCAAGTGCTTCTAAAGAAGTATAAGTTTGTTCAATAGGTGAATAAATAGGCTGATAATGCATTTCTAATGTCTTGTTCTCAATCGCAAGATGAATTGCTTTTTCTATTTCTGTTTTGCGTTTAAGAGCCATATTGACAGCTTCATCAACTCTTATCAGATGACCATGTTCTCTTTTTTTAGATTCAATAATAGCATAATCAATCATCTTAATGAGTTGAGTAGGATCTTGTGGGTATAGCTTTGAATAAAGCAAACAAATAGATATGCTTAAATGAATATTCATATGATTAATAAACCAAGGTTCCTGAAAACGATCTTGAATATTTTTTAAGATTTTTTCTGTTAACTGTGTTTTAGGAATAATTAAAGTAAAAATATCTCCATTAGTACGATATAGTTTTTGATGTGGTGTTACTGTCTTAAGATATTGAGCCACATTTTTTAATAACATATCGCCACTATCAACCCCAAATATATCATTGACTGATTTAAAATCATCAATTGAAATAACCAAAAGATGAAATTCATTCATTAATAAATACATATTATTTAATTCACTAATAAACGCATTACGATTCATTGTATTAGTAAGTGCATCAGTAAAATAATCAGGATTTTCAAAACTAAAATATAAAATCAATAATGACATGACTAAACCAATACCAGTCATTAATAATTCACGATGAAAGAATTGAATGAGTAATCCAATAACAGTAATCAGTGTAATGCTCAAGATTGTGACAAAGAGATATTTGTCCATCTTTTTTTTATAAAAAATTGAAATAACTAAACCAGCTAACATACAAAACGCACCATTAATATAAAGTAAAATTTGCCAGTTACCTTGAGTATATACATTCATAGCATCATAATAGAAAATAGCATGAGACCAGGGGTTTGTAAATAAGAAAGCTAAAGTTATAAAAGTTGGCAAATAGAAGATCCAAATGATTTTCTTGTAATGAAAACGTGTTAAAGTAATAATATATGTCAAAAAGATCACTGGTAAAATGATTTGTAGAAATTGATAAGACCAGTTTAGTAAATAGTCAATACTATGAGGAATGATGTGGGAATAATATGAACTCAAGACAGTTAAAATATCTAAAACAATATCAAAAAAAATAAGTAAAAGATAAAGAGCATAAATTTTACTTCTTTCTTGAACATGTTGTCTTTTTATGAAAAAGTAGATAATCAAAATAGATAAGATGACTAAAGAGCTTATTTCAAAATCAATATTAAAATGCATGATTATACCCCACCTTCTTTCTTTATTTTACTTGTGAATTGAAATGAAAGCAAATCATTTTTAAAAATGAAAAAATATTGCATTAAGCAAATGATATGATATAATAAAAATAGAAGATGACTTTGAGCAGAAAAGAAATGTTACAGGATGAAAAACCTGACGAGAGCTGGAATAAACCAGGGTTTCTTGGATGTTAGAGAGGTAAGGATCAATTTGATTCTTACTTTTTTTAATTATAACTAGGAGGATATTATGGCACAGTATGTTTATGTAACAATAGCAACCAAAATAGTAGTGAAGAAGACAGGACATTATTATTTTGGTGGAATGGAGTATACAATGGAACAAATTAGAGAAAAACTGGAAAATACTTTTAATTTATCATTGTATAATATTTATGAGAATAGTGAATATGTAGGCTTTGTTATGAAACCAGAAATTATTAAACAATATCTTTATGATTTTTTGTATGAACAATCATTTCATTTATTGTGTGGTGATGAGATAAGAAATGAATTAGAAAATATTCGGGATCTAGATGAAGAAATGATCGTGTATATGTTAAGAAATAATCAATTAAAGTATATCCATTATATAGATTTTGATGTGATGAAGTCAGATTATATAGCATATGATCTAGAAATATATTTAGAAGGTGTTAATTATTTAAGTGATGGTAAGATAAAAATGGAGTTATATGCTGAATTATTTCAGTATATTAATCAAATGATTAGAAAAAGTTCTACGAATCCATTAAAAGATGCAGTTTATATTATGATTGTGGGATAATCATGATATAATATTATCGAGGTGATTTTATGGATATAAAAACATTAAATATTCCTTTGCCAGAAGATTTAATGAAATTAAAGTGGAATGGACAATTTGATTTATTGAAGGAAATGATTGATATAAGAGTCAAAAAAGATATTCCTTTACAATTAAAAGAACGATTATTATTAGAAAAAGAAATTATTGATGATTTGAAAAGAGAATATATTTATACAAGAGATGAAGCTATAGAGATTCTTAAAGATAAAATAAGAGATTTTCAGGAAAGTGAATTTGATGAATTGTTTAAAGAGAGTGCTTTTGAATTTATATTTGAAGAAGGCATCATGAAATTCAAGAATGATTTTTATGATAATTTAATAAAAACAAGAAAAGCATATGCACAAAGACATAAAGAGGAAATATCTTATGCAAATTATGAATTGTTGGATCAAGTCATTACAAAAATGAAAGAGGAAGGTGAACTTTCATATAAAATACATGTGAAAGTTGCATTGAAAATAAAACCAGAATATGAAAAGATTGGGAAAGTGATTCGTGTTTGGTTGCCAATTCCAATAGAATATGCTCAGGTTGAAGAATTTCATATTATAAAAACAACGCCAGAAGCGACACTTATTAATGATTCTCATACAAATCATCGAAGTGTTTATTTTGAAGTACCATTAGAACATAATCAAGAGTTTAGTGTAGAATATGAATTTATTAATCATTCTATTTATCAGGAGTTGGATGCTAATATTGTAACAGATGAACATCCTGATTGCTGTTTGGATGAAAAACTTCCACATGTTGTTTTTTCACCCTATCTTTGTGCTTTGGTAAAAGAAGTTGTTAAAGAAGAAACCAATCCACTATTAAAAGCTAAAAAAATATATGAGTATATCACAAGCCATATTATGTATTCATTTGTGAGACAATATGTAACTTTACCTCCTATACCAGAATATGTTGCAACTGGGTTGAAAGGGGATTGTGGTGTACAGGCAATTCTTTTTATAACAATGTGTCGTATTGCGGGGATACCAGCAACATGGCAGGCAGGACTATATGCAACACCACATGAAATTGGAAATCATGATTGGGCTAGATTTTATATTGCACCTTATGGCTGGCTCTATGCAGACTGCTCATTTGGTGGTAGCGGATATCGTAATGGTTCAAAGTTACGTCGTGATTTCTATTTTGGACATTTAGAACCATTTAGAATACCTAGCGCATGTGAATTTCAATGCGATTTAAACCCATCAAAGCAGTTTTTAAGAAGAGATCCTTATGATCATCAAACTGGAGAAGTGGAATATATTGATGAATTGATTCCACAAGATCACTATGAGATGACACAAAGTATCATCGAAATTAAAGAAAGTCATTAAAACTGTATTTGTAATACAGTTTTCTTTATTTTATGAGACAGGAAGATAATAAGCGAGGAGGAGTAGATTTGGAAAATCGCCCAGTGATAAAAATATCATTATTTTCTAGATTGGTTATGATTTATAATGATAATGAAATTATTCTGTCGGATTATTTGGGGAAACAGTTACTTATTTTATTGGAAATGTTAATTTATTATCGTCAAAATGCTTTTTCTAATGATTTGATTATTGAAGCTATTTGGTCTCATCATAAAAATCCTCGTAATGCAATGAAATATTCTATCCATAGATTACGCATGAAATTAGTGGAGATACCAGGATTAGAAAATTTAGATTTTATTGTGACTGCAGCAAATGGTTATATTTTAAATCCAGCATATACATATCAGGTGGATTGTGAAGAATTTTTTAAACTGCATCAAGTTTTAAAGAATAAAAAAATAAATCAGGAAACAGAATTAACGGCTTTAAAACTTATTTATTTATATCAGGGACAAATTTATCAGTCTCCAAAAATACAATGGGCTATTTATATTAATGATTTTTGTAAAAAAATATATCTTTATTATGTAGAAATACTCTGTGAATATTTTTTAGAACAGGAAAAATATACATGTATCATTAGAATAACACAACATGCTGCAGCAATGGTACCAGAGTATGAAAAAGCCTATTACTACCATTTTAAAGCACTTATCAGTCAGCAAAAATTTCATGAAGCAAGAGAATACTATGATGTGACAATTAAGCAATATGCACAAAAGTATAAACTTACATTAAATCAGGAGTTTAGAGAATTGTTTCATCAGTTAATGTTAAATAATAAAAAGACGACGGCTATTGATGACATCTATACAGAGTTATTGACTGTAAAGCAGCGAGACAATACTTTCTTTTGTGAATTTGATGTGTTTGAATATATTTTTGAAAAAGCAATACGTGATCAAAAACGTTATCATTTATCATATTATCTGATTTTATTTTCTTTAGAATCATATCCAGAAAATCAAGAAATGAAAATTATGTTAAAACTAAAAAAAATTATTTTTAAAACTATGCGTTCTACTGATTCATTTACTAGAATCAATGAATTACAGTTTTTAACATTGATTACTTGTAATGAGGAAGAAGATGTTCATACAATTGCACAACGTGTGATTCAAAGATTCTATCGTGTGAATACAAGTAGTTTAGTAAAAATAGGTTATTCTATTAAAAAAGTTTAATTTATCAAAAAACTCAAAAATATGTGATATAATGAGGTAATCATTATAATAGAAGGAGAATCATTATGGACTATCAAGAACATATTTTACTGATAAGTAAAGATTTGAAAGTATTAGAATTCATAGATCAAGCATGTCATTTACAGTATATTATTGATTGTGTAGATAATATGGCAGATGCTAAGGATATTCTAATCAATGAACTTTCATTAATGTTAATGATAGTTGATATTGATGATTTTCCAGATGGTTTTGAACTTATACGTTTTGTAAGACAATATCCACGTTTTATGAATTTATCTATTTTGATAATAGGAGAATTATATCCAGATATTGAAAAGCAAATGGGGCTTTTAGGAATTATGGGACATATGAAAAAGCCAATAGAAAAAGATGAATTTGTAGATACGATTCAAGATATGCATAAAAATCAAGGTTATCATTTGTTTGAAAGAGATGCTTTAACTGGTGTTTATAATAAAGAATTCTTTTTAAGAAAGGCTGCAGATATTCTTCAAAGAGATATTCATAAGGATTATGATCTTGTTTGTTTTGATATTGATCGTTTTAAGTTGATTAATGATTTTTATGGAACGGCCGAAGGAGATAGACTTTTGTGCTATATTGCCAAGCTTTTTGCAAAAGTATCTATTGATTATCATTGGTTATTAGGACGTTTACATAATGATGTTTTTGTAATTTTGATGGAACATGGGAGTATGACATATGAGGATTTGACAAAGATTGTTGATCGGCAATTAGAGGCCGTTTCAAAAGATATGAAAATTATTTTGAGTTTTGGCATATATCCAATCACTGATAAGTCTTTATCTGTTAGTGTTATGTGTGATAGAGCTTTATTAGCTTCTAAAAAGGCTAAAGGTAATTATTCAACGTCTTATACTGTATATCAGGAAGTCTTAAGACAAACAATTATGGATGAACAATCAATGATTAATGAAATGGATGCCGCTTTAGCAATGGGACAATTTGTCCCTTACTATCAACCTAAATATAATATTGAAACAGGTCATATCATTGGTTTTGAAGCTTTGGTTAGATGGGTTCATCCAACTAGGGGACTCATTCCTCCACAGGAGTTTATACCATTATTTGAATCAAATGGTTTTATATCACAAGTGGATTATTATATTTGGGAAGAAGTGTGTAAAGATTTAAGAAAATTACGAGATGCAGGGTATGATGTATTACCGGTTTCAGTGAATGTATCTAGAATGGAATTATATCTTAATATTGAAAGTCAATTATTAGGACTTATGAATAAATATCAGATACCAACAAAACTATTTAGGTTAGAGATTACTGAAACAGCTTATACGAAAGATCCTCAACAGTTGATTGAAGTTGTTGAAATATTAAGAAAGCGTGGCTTTTTGATTTTAATGGATGATTTTGGAAGTGGTTATTCTTCGCTCAATATGTTAAAAGAAGTTCCAGTAGATGTTTTAAAAATTGATTTACAGTTTGTTCAGGGAATTGAAACTTCTGGAAAGAGTGAGAAAATATTAGAATCAGTTGTTATTATGGCTAGAAAATTGAATTTAGCAGTGATTGCTGAAGGTGTCGAAACAAAAAAACAAGTTGATTTTTTACTTTCAATTGGATGTTTAAGAGCACAGGGATATTATTACAGTCATCCAATTTCTCGAGAAGAAATGTATGCTATTTATGATAATCCTGCTATTTATAAAGGAGATTCTAAAGATAATATTGAGAAACTGATTAATATAGATGATATTTTAAATCATATTCAGCATGTTGATGATGTGAATTGGTATAGAAGTGCTATTTTAAAGTTAGATGCTCAAATTTTTGAATACGACTTTAAAACAGGAAGTATGCGCTATTATGATTCTCATGTTAATCAGAAAACAGGAGAATTGAATAAAATCGAAGTACCTAATTATATTCAAAGAATTAAAGAAGGATATCATATTTATCCTGATGATTTAAAGATTGCTTTAGAACTTCTTTCAGGGCAAGAAGAGTATAAATGTCGTTTACGTGCAAAACCTTATTTTTCTAATCAGAGTTATCAATGGTATGAAGTTATTTCACGAACGATTTATGATGAATACCATCAACCGATACTTGCAGTGGGTGTTTTGCGTAATGTGACAGATGAAAAGTTAAATGAAATGGTTTTACAATCTTTGTTAGCAATTGATGCTCAAAATGCTCTCTATCAAACAGTGACACAAGTATGGGCAAATATTGGAAAAGCACTTTATTTTGATATGGTTTATTCAGTGAATAGAATGCATCAACCAATAAAATGTTATCTTCATTATCAATTGGATGAATTAATTAAGATGCCTGTTCATATGAAGAGTTTAGATGTACATCAGTCTCAAAAAATTTGTGATATTTATTATCAAAATCAAGGGATTATACATTTGACAGATGAATATGATAACTTTAATGAGTGGCAGGATTATATACAGGGTGGTATTACAGATGTGTATTGTTTACCTATTTTCAATAAAAAACAATATATTGGAGATGTTGTTTTTGCTTCAAGAGAAAAAAGACAATTATCTGATCATGAAAAAGCAGTGTTGATTGAAATTGGAAAATATATTGATACATATAGAGATATACAGATTTTAGCAAAGGCATTGCAGGATAAAAATGCACTTTATAATATGATTATGGATAATATTTTTAGTGCTGTTCTTCTGATTGAATTGAATGAGCATAAAGCAGAGGCTATTATAGCAAATAAGAGTTTTTATCAGTTATACGAAATAGATGAAAAACAAGCTATTCAGGATATTGATATTATGAGTTTATTGGATGATAGTGATCGAACGTTGATTGAAAATGCGCTTTGGCAGACAGTTCATCAAGGACAGGTACAAATTCATACATATCATGGTATTCGTACTGATGGAGAAGTGTTGACATTAGAAATGAGAGCACATTATTTATCACGTAAACAAGAGAGTCATCTTGTTGTTGTGACAATTAATGATATATCTGAAAGAATAAAACACGAAAAGGAAGTGGCTTTATCAGAAATAAGATATCGCTTAGCATTTGAACAGACATCATTACGTCTATGGGATTATAATATTAAAACAAAACAGCTTTATCGTTCTGCTGCTGTACAAAAAGATGCAGGATATGAAGAGATTATTGATGATGTTCCAGCTTTCTTTATTAAAAATAATATTATTCATCCTGATTATCAAAAAGGATATCAAGAATTTTATGAAAAGGTTTCTCAAGGAAATGATTGTGATTATCTTTTTAAAAGCATTCATAAAGATGGAACTTATAAATGGATGCATATTTCTTATCGGGTTTTATTTGATGAACAGGGTCAACCTGATCATGCGATTGGTATAGGTGAAGATATCAACGAAGTTTATAAAAATAAACTTAAAATTCAACAAGAACAATATTACGAATCTCTCTTTCATCATTCACGAATTTATTATGATATTAATTTATCTCAAGATAGTATCGTTTTTAATGATGAACGAGACTTATTCCATGATATAAGCAATTATACTTTTACAGGATTTCTTGAATTTACAGTTAAAAGACTTGTTAGTCCTCAAGATGCCAAAAGATTTATGACAGAATTTAATATAGAAAAATTAAAAGGGCTCTTTTATAAAGGTCAAACATTTCGCTCCTATGAATTCCAATTAGGAAATAAACAGAAGTGTTGGTATGAAATAGATGTTAATCTTTATACCCCTACTAATAGTCATGATATTTGTGCATTTGTCACAGTGAGAGATATAGATGAGCGTAAACGTTATGAATTATCATTGGAGTTTAATGTTCGTCATGATGATTTAACTGGTTTATATACTCGTCGATTTATTCGAGAATATGTGGAAGAAAAAGCACGTCATCAAAAAATAGCTTTGTTAATGATTGATGTTGATGATTTTAAATTAATCAATGATACATTTGGACATGATTATGGTGATGAAACTTTAAGAAATATTGCAGATGTCCTTGTACAAGTTGTAGGTGAAAAAGGAATTGTTGCCCGTATTGGTGGTGACGAGTTTGTTATGATTATAGAAACCTTTGATAGTGAGCAGGATGTTATGAATATTGCTAAACGTATTAATGATAATATTCATTTAAGTTTTACGGTTAATAATGAGTGTCATACGTTATCATGTTCTATTGGTATAGCTTATTCAAATGAGCATGATTATACTTTTAAATCATTATTTAATAAGGCTGATCAAAATCAGTATAAAATGAAAAAAAGTCATAAAAATAATGAGATGAATTGATTAATTCATCTCATTATGATTTAAAAGCTGATTAAGTAATTTGACAGCAATAGGTATTTGCTGTAAAGAAAGTCCAGAATAATTAATAACAAATGTATGTGAATCATAGGGATGTTCATAAAATTGAGAAAGCGTACTAATATGTAAACCTATTTGTGACGCTTTTTTTATTATGTCGTTATCATGATAGTGAGATTGATAGTGAAGAAGAAAATGAAGACCGGCATTTTCTTCAGTAATTTCAATTTGTTTGGCAATGGAACTTTGATTTAATTGATATAAAAATTCATCCCGAATGAGTTTATAAGAATTACGCATACGATTGATATGTTTTTCAAAATAGCCTTGCTGCATGAAATAAGCAAGAATGATTTGTTCAAAACTGGAGACACTACAAGCATAAAAATGTAGTTTCTCCTGAAAACATTGAACAAGATGAGGAGGTAAAACCATATAGCTTATACGAAAAGAAGGTGCTAGAGTTTTAGAAAAAGTATTCATATAGATGACTCTTTCATTTTGATCGATTTGATATAAAGTGGATATAGGCTTTCCTCTTAAACGAAACTCACTATCATAATCATCTTCAATAATATAATGTTGTTGATCATTTGCCCATTTAAGAATATCTAATCGTCTTTTAATTGGCATAGTAATACCTGTGGGATAATGATGTGCAGGGGATATATGAACAACTTGGGCTTTGCTTTTGGTGAGTTCTGAAATACTTAAGCCATTTTGGTCTAATGGAATATATTGATAAGTAATATCATTAAGTTGATAAACTTTAGAAATACTTCGATGACCAGGATCTTCTAAAGCATAAATCAAATGACGCCCAAGAAGCTGAATGACAAGATTATATAAATATTCTGTACCAGCCCCAATAATGATTTGTTGGGGCGATACATTCATTCCAGAAAATGCATAGAGATGCTTGCTGATAGCCTCTCGTAAAGATAGACAGCCTTGTTGCGGAGGTCTTGCAAGTAATGAAGGTTCTTGTGATGACAAGACTTGTCTTGTTAATTTAGACCATGTAGAAAAAGGAAAATGCGTAGGGGATACAGAATTGGTTTTTAAGTCAATTATAAAAGGATGTTCTTTTTCTTGCGGTAATTGTACCTTTTTTTGGGTAGCAGTTGGTGGATATTGAATTTCACTGACAAAATATCCTTTTTTCTCAATAGCATAAATATACCCTTCAATGAGTAATTGGTTATAAGCATTTTCAACAGTAATTAAACTTACATTTTGATTTTTAGCAAACGCTCTTTTAGATGGGAGTTTTTCATGGGGATTAAGTTTTAGCTCAATAATATCTTTTTTTATACATTGGTAAAGATATTCATACATACTTATATGCATATCACTAGGGAAAGAATAAGTTAACATAAAATCACCTCTGTTTTATTATAACAAATCTGGTCATATAAAAAAATATAAAACTGGATATTTTCATATAACCACAATAGATATATACTTGTCCCAAGGAAGAGGGGGAATTCATTATGAATAATAAAATATTAAAAATTGTTATGATTGGTTTAATGTCTGCTTTGTGTTATATTGCATTTACTTTTATGCAAATTAAAATTCCAACACCAGGTGGAGCAACATCTTTTCATTTAGGTAACACATTTTGTGTTTTGGCGGCTTTATTACTAGGCGGTATTCCAGGAGGGGCAGCTGGGGCTATTGGTATGGGAATTGGAGATTTATTAGACCCAACTTATGTTATTGTTGCACCAAAGACAATTATTTTAAAAATGGGGATTGGTATTATTACAGGATTAGTAGCACATAAAGTCTTTCACATTCAAAAATTAGAAGGACAACGTTTATATAAAGCAGTTATTCTTTCAGCACTTGCTGGAATGTTGTTTAATGTTGTTGGTGAACCTATTTTGTCATATTTCTATACAACATTTATTTTAGGAGCACCTGAGAAAGCAGCAAAAGCATTAGCTTCTTGGAATGCTATAACAACTGCGACAAATGCTATTTTAGCAGTTATTATTTCATCAGCTATATATATTGCTATTGCACCTAGATTAAAAAATAATGGCATTTTAAGAAAATTAGCACCAAAGGAATAGTGGAAATCTATTCCTTTTTGCGTTATAATAAGTACATGCCGACATAGCTCTAACTGGTAGAGCAGGCCACTCGTAATGGTCAGGTTGCAAGTTCGATCCTTGTTGTCGGCACCATTTTTTAAACGGTGAGTTTCATCGCAAATTATATTTTTATTGTTTCGATGAATTTTAAAGGTTTATATATTAAAGGGTTTAGAGGATCTTCTAAACTTTTTATTTATAAAATGTCTGCTTAGAGTGTATAAAATTATACATCTTTTTTTGTATATGAAGAAAAAAACGATGTTTTTTTGATACGGGTTTTCTAACAAAATTAACCCATATCTAACAGAATATAAAAGATAGAATAAAAATATCTGATATATGCAATCAGCTCAAAGTTATAGAATAACTTTGAGCTTTAACCATAAACATTGAAAATACACTTGCAATAAATATAAATCAAAAAATCACACTTCCCTTAATTTGTTGACTTTAATTTCTTATAAACCTTATATCCAAAATAAGTAAAGAAGAATACTGATAAGACGCCATCATAAATATAGGCAGTGGTATTAGTAGAATGATTAAACAAAGCTATAATCAATGGAACAACAATCACAAGTCCTGTAAAAAGTCCCCAGATATAATAAAACCAAGTATCAATAAAATAGGTGAAAGTAATGGACATAATACAAAGGGCTAAAATTGCAGGTTCCCGCATAAAGGAAAAATAATACGTTTCAATTGCCATAAACATTTCAATCATCGCAAATATACTAATCATTACGAATGTCATCTTGGGACTTTTCATTATATTGCCTCCTTAATTTATAGTAATACTATTATTTCGTAAAATTTTTAAATAATTTTCTCATTTTATTATTTACTTTATATTATAAGTGTTTTAAATGCTTATGTTTTATCATACTCTATCTATTTTTAAATTATCATCAAAAAATTTATGATGTCAATAATAATATTGATTTCAATTAATGTTTGTGAATCAAATATGATAGTGTCTTAATGGTCAAAGTTGATTTTGTCTTAAATAGTTATCACATTATTAATATTTATGTTACACTTTAACTTCATATCTATTTGAGGAGGTTATTATGAGAAGGGTTGATCTAAGAATGAACGAATAATATAAATATGACATTATTAAAAATTTAGTTGATAATAACGGTAATAAGAAAAGAGTTGTCATCAAACTTAAATGCTCAACAAGAACCATTGACAGACTTACTATTAAATACAGGAATGAAGGCGAGAAAGGGTTTATTCATGGCAAACTCGGGATCTAACACCATCCAATAGAAATTAGAAAATTTCACAAAAATTCCAGACCAATTATAAAAGACAAAAACAAACCAGAGAAGACAGAACAATTTGAATAATCTTTATTTTATAAGGGTTTCGGGGATTTGAAAAGGAAAATTTAAGACTAAAAAACTTGCCGATATAGCTCTAACTGGTAGAGCAGGCCACTCGTAATGGTCAGGTTGCAAGTTCGATCCTTATTGTCAGCACCATACTCACAAATTGAAACTGGAATTGTTTGGATCTCAGTTTTTAAATATTGAAAAATATGCACGTATGTGTTTTTATGTAGTTATGATATAATACAATTGATAAGATAGATTAAGAAGTTGTGAATATATAAGATTAATTAATTGATTAAAGAATTGAATGAGAGAATCATAGAAAGTAGAATTTATAGAGGCAAGATATGATTAAAACTGAATTTGGAATTATAGAATGTTTTGATAATGGAGAATATGTGATAGATGAATCAATGAAACTTGTTTATATTGATGATGATAAGTATATTGATGATTGGTGGAATCAATTGCTAACAATAAAAACATATTTTCATAATTTAAATCAGCCATCGCAGGCACTTGATAGATGGGGAATCACATTAATTCCACCAGAGTCTTTACCAGCTTTTCAAGATATTATTTTGTCAGATAAAAGAATAAATGAAGATATACATTTATTAGAACTAGCAAATTTAATAAATATAGCGATTGATGAAAATAAATTTATAATACATTTTGGAATATAAGTTATAAGAAACATTACAAATTTGATTTGAATTTTCAAAGGAGGTGCTGCCATGTACGATTTACCTTATGGATATTGTGGAATTATGTGTGCTTTATGTAATCGGCATATCGTGAATGGGAGTAGTGCGTGTTCTGGTTGCTCTCAAAATGGTTATTATTCTGAACCATGTAAAATTGCTAAATGCTGTAAGGAAAAGGAGATACTTCATTGTGCGTTATGCAAAGAATTCCCTTGTGAGAAAGTAAAAAAAATCGGAGATTTCAGTGATCTGAATACGAATGAACATTATGCTAAGGTTTGTAGTTGTATATTAGAAAATGGATTTGATGTTTGGTATCAAGAATATGAAGAACGGAAAATTCTGTTAATGATAGCTTTAGAAAAATATAATAATGGCAGAATGAAGCGATATTTATGTGAATTATTTATGAGAGAAGATTTAGTCGTTTTACAAGAGATAATGGATGCTGCTAATAATCTAATTGGTACACCTAAAGAACTTTCTATTCAATTTAAATCTTTAGTAGATCAAATTCTTAAATTATAATTTATGATGAAAGAAGAAAGATGAAGATTCTTGGAAAGTCTATCAGGATATGTTAGAAGAGAAGGTGTTAAAATGGTAAAGTCGAAAAAGATGATATGTTTTCTAGTTTGTGTGCTGGTATTTATTGGTTGCCTTGTATTTTTAGATCAACAAACGACTTATCTTGTTGTTGTCCATCAAAATGATGTTGAAGTTCTTAATGGAAATATTATAATAGAAATGAGTTCAGCGACTTCAGTAGGTTATTTTAGGAAGGTTATATTTGAAGAGATAGATAATGGTATTTATAGTATTGAGGCCTATTTTTCGTTATTATCTGGGGAATATTCTGGATATAAATACAAAATTGATAATTCAGACAATTATATTAAAGAGATAAGACAATATAGTTTAGATAGTTCAGGTGACTATACTGTTATCTATCAGAATAATAATTAAAATAGAAGTATATGTATATAACAAATTTCTATTACAAGAGATATTACACCCTTTAGATTATAAACTAATGAAGATATTGAAACTATTGAATTCAAATAATCGATATTATATAATGATTATACAAAGTGATGATAAGTTGATTAACATTCAATTCATCTGCTTAGTCTATAATGAAAACGGGTGATAAAAATGGATAGAATTGAAAAGAGGATTGCAATTCTTTATTCTTTAAGAAAAAAACGTATTAATGAGTTATTAAAAGATTATCATTTAACACATGATGATTATCAAATTGTAATGGCTTTACATTATGCTGAAGGTATGTCAATTGAAGAAATGATAAATGAAACGAAAATTGATGCAAGATTAATTCAACATATCTTAGACCATCTTGTTAAAAGAGATTATATAGAGATAAAAGATGGACAACTTTATTTGACAGATTCAACAAAAAAACTATACCCACAGATAAAAAGAGTTATTAAAAAAAGCAATGATGAACTTATACGTGATATCACTTTAGATGAATATCATGAAATTATTGAGATATTAGATAAATTAGTTGAAAGTTATGAAATGTAATCAATGGGGAAGTGTTAATTAGACACTTCTTTTTTTGTCTTTTCGTTCATAAAATGAAAGAAACTTCCTTTTTCTTTAAAAATCCTATATACTAATCAAAGAGGTGAGACTATGAATAAAAAAATTATATTTTTAGATGTTGATGGAACACTCACATTACCAACTGGTGAGGTCTCTTATAAAGTTAAAAATGCAATATCACAAGCAAGAAATAATGGACATTATGTTTTTTTATGTACAGGAAGAAATAAGGCAGGTATACGTTCACTATTACCTATTGGGTTTGATGGTGCGATTTGTAGTGCTGGAGGTTATATTGAAATTGCTGGTCAAAAAGTTTATGAGTCTTGTTTGAGTCATGAAGATTTAACACTAGCAAGATCAGTATTTGATAAAAATAATTTAATGTATAATTTAGAAGCAACAGAAATGACATTTCAAGATGATGAAATGAATAAAGAGTTTGTTAAACATCATATAGCAAAAGAAAATATGAATTCGGAATTACAGAGATTGGTAAATGAACAAAAGGAACGTTTTAATGTTCATAGTATAGAAGAATATGAAATAAACCCTGTACCAATTCAAAAACTTTGTTTTATGTGTCGTGATGAGAAAAACTTAGAAGAACCTCGAGCATTATTATCAGAGCGTTTTAATTTTATTGTTCATGATATTTTTTCTAAAGATGTTATTAATGGGGAAATTATAGTGAAAGGTACAAACAAAGGAAAAGCTGTTGAATATGTTGTTAATCAATTAGGTCTTTCAATAGAAGATACAATTGGATTTGGTGATAGTATGAACGATTATGAGATGATTCAAACTTGTCAACATAGTGTTGTTATGGGGAATGGAACAGCAGAATTGAAGAAACATGCAACAACTGTCTGTGAGAATGTTGAAGATGATGGGGTTTATTATGAATTTAAAAGACTAGGATTGATTTAATAAAATATGATTAAAATCATTTAAAAAGGTGGATGATGGATATGAGAATCTGTTCTCATTTTCTTTATAAAAACTTTCACATAAAATAAGCAAATACATTTGAAATGTTTCCTTTTTAAAGTGATCCAAGTAAAAGAGAGCCTGACTTAGTCAAGGCTCTCTTTGTATACATCAAATGAACTTGCAATTAATAAATAAAGGAATCCTGTTTGAACAAAGAAAATTGTATAATCAAGAACACCATGGATAAAAATCATAACGGTAAAAGCAATCATTAATGCAACCATTGTTTTATCAATTTTCTTTTTCCATAATAAATATAATCTTTTGATATTGCTCCAAATAAATGGAACAATTGTTAATAAACCAATAATTCCAAAACATAATACTGGATCTAAATAGATACTATGAGCATGTTCAGTAGGATGCCCATGATAAAGTGGATAGATATGCATATAAGTCATTGGCCCTTCACCAAATAAAGGATGGGTTTTAATATTCGCAATAGCGACTTCCCAAATATTCTGTCGTGTCATAAAATAGGCAACAATATTATCAACACGTGGGAACTGAGAAGGATTAAAAAGGAAATAAAGACAAACCAGAAGAACCCCTCCAAAGATAAAAGCACAGGTCTTATAACGTTTATCAATAATTAACATAATCATAATCCCTCCCGCAATAGCAGGCCAGGCAGTTCGACAGGCAGTTAATAGAAGCATAAACAAATTAATACCAATCACACATAGGTAATAAGCAAATTTTTTCCATTCTTTTTTTATATTTTCAATTTTTAATATTTTATAAAAAGTTAAACAAACAAAGAATTCAATCATCATAGCATAATAATTCGCATTAAAGAATACTGAATTAATACGATCTTGAGGTTTATTAAAAAAACGTATTTCTAATTGATCTATATCAAACTTATTTAAAATACCAATGTATTCAATCAAAGCATACATGGCTGCAAAAACACTTAAAACAATAATACAGTTCGTTATGAATTCAAATAATTCAGGTGTAATATGCTGACGATAATACAAAACAAAAGACAAAATAGCTAAAATCCCAATCGAACAAGCAGCACCATAATAATTCTGATAAAAAAGTGATACAATCAGACTCAAACCACTAAAATAAAGAATAAATTGACTCTTTGGTGTATTTCGATAAGCTTCTTGTATTTCTCCTTTTAACAATAAACGAACTGTTAAAAATATAATAACAGTCGCACACATATAAAACGGTAAAAAGAGTGATAAGATTGCGACGATAATATATCTTTGGTTATGAGTGAAATGTTTTTTTAAATAATCAATTCCAAACATAAGCTTCACCTCCCAAAATGTATCTTCATTTTACAACATTTCATAATTTATGTATACTATAAAAAACAAACATAACAAAAATGTAAGAAATAGAAAGAGGAAAAACATGAAAAAATACCTATATTTTTATAATTATGCACCAAATGAACAAGCCATATGTGAAATGGAATTTAAACAGTTGTTTCATGAAAAAATGATTTCTAAGTATTATTTGACTCATCAGTGTTTTGATTATACAAGAAGTGTCTTTATAAAAGGTCGACTAGATATTATAAAATCGTCAAATGATTTTGATGAAATTATTCAATATATAAAAGATAAAAAAATGTGTTACTATGAATTTAAAGTGATTTATCTTAAAAATGAAATAACACATGTAGAGTATCAGGAGTCATTAGAAAAATGTCGACAAATTGCTTTTCCTATAGATGGTTCAGTCAATATCCAAAACCCTGAAATCATTTTTGCGATTACAAAGTTAAAAGATATATGGTATTTTGGTATTTATCATAATCAGACAAATTGGAATGAATATTACGAAAAACCTTATTCATATTCACATTCTCTGAATATTAGAGATGCTAGAACATTGGTCAATATTGCAGTTGGTCATGATCTTTCATTGAAAGTTGTTGATCCTTGTTGTGGAATTGGAACAGTCGTTTTGGAAGCGTTGAGTATGGGAATTGATATTAAAGGATTTGATATTAATCGTGAAGTCTCTTATCAGGCGAGAATGAATTTGGAACATTTTGGCTATCAAGGTGAAATCATCCAAAAACAGGATATGCGTTTTCTCAAAGAACATTATGATGTCGTTATTTTGGATATTCCCTATGGTGTTTATAGCCCTTTTACACATCAGCAACAAATAGATTTATTAAAAGGGGCAGTGTCTTTAGCACCAGTGATTACTTTGGTTAGTCATATCGATATGAATGAAGATTTAATAAAACTTGGGTATCGAATTATTGATCAGGCGACCATTCAAAAAGGAAATTTTTTGAGATATATGACTAAGGCTATTCAGCAATAGAAATTTTCGATATAATAAAAATGAGGTGAGGGGAAATGAAACATATTTTTATGATGAAATATACAAAAAAACATCACGATTTTGAGCAAGTTATTCATAAAATCATGAAAGATTATGATTATGAGATTGTTTATCGAAATTCTTTACAGGATAGTCAAAAATACATAGAACAATTAAAACAAACAGTCCGACTTTATATAATTGGTGGTGACGGAACAATTAATGGACTGATACAAAAACTTGTTTTGACATCACATGAAGTTGTTATCATTCCATTAGGAACAGGAAATGATTTTTGTCGTACACTTACAAAAGAAAAAAATCCATCTTTTCTTTTACAACAATCACTGACATTGCCTGCTAAGAAGATAGATGTCATACAATTAAATGAGACTTATTATATCAATGCTGCTTGTTTTGGATTAGATAGTGTGATAGCCAATCATGTTCATGATACACCTCATATTCCTTTTGTACCTGATTCTAAAAGTTATATTATATCTATTTTACAAAATACATTACGTTATGATAATCATCAGGTTAAAGTGACTAGTGATAATCAATTGCTTTATCAGGGAGATATGATTCTATGTACAGTTAATAATGCCCAATATTATGGTGGTGGATTCCAAATTATCCCACATGCGATTATTGATGATGGTTATATGGATATATGCATTGTAGATAAAGTTCCTAAATGGAAAATTCCATATATGGTTGAAAGATTAGTCCGACGTAAATTAGATGGGCGCAAGGATGTTCATTATTTTAAAGTCAAAAATGCGAAAGTGACTTGTGAATATAGTTGTAATGTAGATGGTGAAGAAGTGAACTATGAAAAATATGATTTTTCAATTGTTCCACAGTGTTTAAATATTGTTAAATATAACTAAAAAGCAAGCCTAGGCTTGCTTTTGATATTCTTCACTAAAGAAAACTTGATGCCATAATGAGAAACAATAGACTGTCCAAATCTTCTTATAATAGTCATGTTTTTGACTTTGGTGGTCATTTAACATTGATATTAATTTTTGATCATCAAATAATTCTTTAATAATTGGTGTTTGTAAACCATCATAAACTTTTTGATAAAGATCATCTTCCCTCATCCATTCTCTTAAAGGAACTGGGAAACCAAGTTTCTTTTTCTTATAAGCTTCATTAGGAATAACTTTTCTAGCTGCTTCTCTTAAAAGAACTTTTGTATTTTCTTTTGTGACTTTTTGATTATCTTTTAATTGGCTTGCTACATCAAAAACTTCTTTATCAGTAAAAGGAACACGACTTTCAATCGAATGAGCCATAGTCATTTTATCCCCTTTTTGTAAAATATCTTTGATAAACCATGTTTGTAAGTCTACATTTTGTCTCTTTTGAATCGGTGTTGCTTTTCCTAGATTTTTAAATAAAGGTGCAACAATATCCTGTTGAGTATGTAAGTGTGATGTATCACGTAACAAATGCTTACAATCATTTTGAGAAAAAACTGGATTAACACCTACATAATAATCTTCAATACGTTCACCATTTCTAATTAAGAATGGAATACCTCTTATTGTTGGTAAATGTTTACATATTTTAGAAATAAGATGACGAATTCCAAAAGGAATTTTACCATACCAGCCACTATCAATATCACCACGATAGGTATTATATCCACCAAAAAATTCATCTGCACCTTCTCCAGATAAAACAACTTTAACATCTTGGCTTGCGAGTTCGCTTACAAAATATAAAGCAACGGCAGCAGGATCAGCTGTTGGTTCATCTAAGTGATACATAATTTTTGGTAAAATATTTAAATATTCTTCTTTTGTAATAATCTTACTTTTATTCTCAATACCTAACTGCTCTGTTAAATCTTTGGCATAACCAATTTCATTATATCTTTCATCATTATAACCTACAGTATATGTATGCTGTGGTCTTGCTAATGAAACAAGATATGAAGAATCAATACCACTACTTAAAAATGAACCAACTTCTACATCAGCAATTAAATGATGTTTAACAGAATCTTTCATAATTTGATCAATCATATCAATCATTTCTTGATCATTTTTGTATTGATCTTTAAACTGAATAGAATAATAACGTTTCATTTCAATTTTTTGATTCTTATAAATCAAATAATGACCAGGTAATAATTGTTTTACATTTTTAAAGAAAGTGTCTTGACCAGCCACAAAATTCATTTTTAAATAAATATCTAAAACATCTTTATTTAATTCCTTTTTAAAATCTGGATGATCTAAGAAAGCCTTAATCTCACTAGCAAATAAGAAATGCTGTTGATCATAGTAATAGTAAAAAGGTTTAATTCCAAAATGATCTCTTGCACAAAATAATTCATGTGTTGATGTATCATACAGTGCAAAAGCAAACATTCCTCTTAAATGATTAACAATATCATAATGATATTCTTCATATCCATGTAATAGCACTTCTGTATCGCTATTTGTTTGAAAGTGATGCCCTTTTGCTTCTAAATCCTTTTTTAATTCTAAATAATTATATATCTCACCATTAAATACCACAACAAGATGATTGGTTTTCATTGGCTGGTTACCACCAGCTAAATCAATAATAGATAAACGGCGATGCCCTAAAGCAACATAATCATCAACAAATTGCCCTTCACCATCAGGTCCTCTATGAGCAATACGGTCCATCATCTTTTTCAGTATATCAGATGCATTTTCATTCACTGGAGCGAATCCTACGATTCCACACATTTATATCACGTCCTTTGCGAAAGCATTATAACATTTTTTTAGGAATAGGTGTAAAAAAGATAACAAAAATATGAAATTAAATGAAAAGAGGACCTTAATCCTCATCCACATCCACATAAAACTCAACATAACCACAAATTTTACAAATAGCAGCTTTCAAAGGATGATTTATTTTTTTGAAATTTTCATCTTTTTCTACAATTGTGTAATCACTAATTGCTTGTGCTTCATCCTTTAAATAACAATCTTCTTTCATTTCCTTATGACATCTTGGACATTTTCTCACATTTCTCACCTCTCCTTATTATTATACAAAAAATATGTATTAAAACAAATATCTATCATCAATTTATAAAAATAATTTATGGTTTGATGACTTTTAAAGGGTGAATTGCTTTGTTTCTATAAAATAAATCATCTCGAATAATAAATCCATTTTTTTCCCAAAACTGATTACCCACCTGATTATCAGCGAAAGTCACTAATGCAACTTTATGAATCCCTTCATATTCAAGAGCATCCATGGCAGATTGTAAAAGAGTTGAACCAATTCCTTTATGACGCTGATGAGTAGCAACTGATAAATGATAAATAAACCCTCTACGTCCATCATGACCACTCATGATAACACCAATAATCTGATTGTTTTCTATCGCAACAAAAGATGTATGAGGATTTCTTAATAAATATTTGTGAATTCCTTTTTTTGAATCATCAATATGATTTAAGCCCATACCAGGAGTATTTAACCAGAGCTGATAAACCATATCATAATCATCGATTGTCATTACTCTTATTTTCATAAAGACCTCCTTTTCTATGCGAACAGTAACATCTCTTTATCACTTTGTCAATAAGTTTAAAATACACGATTTGCTTTCATTAAATGAGAATAGAAATTGAACTCTTGTAAAAATTAAAAAAACGAGACATGAGGAATTCATAAACATATTGTAGAATCATGAAAGATAATATATAAAGATGATTGTATGGGAAAATATGGGTAAATTTATAAACGTCAAAAAACCGTTATTTTCCATTTTTTTAGACAAAATATGTGTTATAATGTACAAAGGAGCGTGATAAGATGATTAAACTCGAAAATGTTACAAAAGTTTATAAAACTGGTGTAAGAGCCGTTAACAATATGAATGTTGATATTGGTCCAGGTGAATTTGTTTATGTTATTGGACCAACAGGAGCAGGAAAATCTACTTTTATTAAGTTGTTATATAGAGAAGAAAAACCAACATCAGGTAAAGTAATTGTGGCTGGACAGGATGTTTCTAAAATTAAAGACCGTAAGGTTCCTTATTTTAGAAGAAATATTGGAGTAGTTTTTCAAAATTTTAGATTATTGCCAAAGAAAACAGTCTTTGAAAATATTGCTTTTACTTTAGAAGTGACAGATACACCAAAAGTAGAAATAAGAAAAAATGTTAGAAGAACATTAGAATTGGTTGGATTAGAAGATAAGGCCAATGCTTTTCCACATGAGTTATCTGGTGGACAGCAACAGCGTGTAGCCATTGCAAGAGCGATTGTTAATAACCCTAAAGTTTTAATTGCTGATGAACCAACAGGTAATTTAGATCCAGATACATCAATAGAAATCATTGAATTGTTAGAGCGTATTAATGAAGTCAATCATACAACGATTTTAGTCGTTACACATGATAAAGAAATTGTTCAAAAATATAAAAAGAGAACAATTTTAATTGAAGATGGATGTATTAAGACAGATACAAGTTCAGGAGGTTATGTAGATGGAATTAATTAGTTGTATTAAAAACTTCCCAAAACATTGTAAAACTGCATTTCAGAATATTTGGAGAAATGGTGTAATGTCTGTTTCATCAATCTTTGCAGTTACAATTACATTGGTTTTAATTGCTGTGATTAGTGTGGTTGCGATTAATATTCAGGATATGACTTACAGCATTGAGGATAGTTTAACTATTTATGTGAAAATGGATCGTAATGTTAAAGATGCTGATGCTAAAAAATTACAGCCAACTATTGAAAAGATTGATGGCGTGAAAAAAGCAACTTTCTCTTCAAAAGATGAAGAATTAGATAAAATGATTGAATCACAAAATGATGATGGTAAAAAGTTATTTGAAAGTTATCGTAAGAATAATCCATTAGGAGCAGCTTATGTGGTAGAAGTCAAAGATGCAAAACAACTTGATAAAGTTTCTAAACAAATTGCAGATTTAGATCATGTTAATGAAGTGAATTCAGGAGGAAGTTCAACAAACTCACTTGTTAATACTTTGGAAACAGTCAGAAATGGTGGTGCTATCTTTGTTGTTGGATTAACAGTTGTTGCCTTGTTTATGATTGCCAATACGATTAAGATTACAATTACATCAAGACAAACTGAAATTAGTATTATGCGTATGGTAGGAGCAAGTAACTGGTATATCCGTTTACCATATATGTTAGAAGGTATATTTATTGGTGTTTTAGGTGCAATTGTTCCTATTCTTGTTGTTTATTTTGGTTATAACATGGTTTACCAGGGAGCTGTAGGATTGCTTCCATCGATGTTGTCATTAAGAGAACCATTCCCATTTATTTGGCAATGTTCAGGATTATTGGTAGCTTTAGGTAGTGGTGTTGGCTTGATTGGAAGTTTTGTATCAGTTAGAAAATTCTTGAAATTTTAAAAGAATGATTTATTTCATTCTTTTTTTATGGAAAGAGAACTCTATAATTGATGAAAAGGATCCAACTTTTGTTAGTGTTTTTGAGTATCAAAAAAGACCGTGCAACTATATACGGCCTTTTCTACCTCTAAGAACTCAAATAGATTGAGTAATAGCCTCCAATTGGTCGACGCTGAGGATTTTCTGTGTGTTCAATAGTAGTATGACCTTGTTGTCATGCTTAGTAATACCTGTTAGATAAACGCTGTCCAAATCATGAGAGACTTGCGGAGGCTGGAGAATATCTTCATCTGGAATATCAGTGACCTCATTGATACTATCAACAATCATACCCAACAGATGGTCATCAATCTTAATAACAATAATGCACGTATGCTCGTCATAGAATTTTTCTTTTTTCCCCAGGTACAGGCGTATATCGACAACAGGGATGATGTTACCCCGCAGGCTAATAATACCTTTGACATATATTGGGAATTCTGGAATCTCCGTGATTTCCTGGATGCCAATAATCTGCACAACATCAATGCATGAAATGCCAAAAATCTGTTTATCTGTCCAAAAGGTAAGATATTTTCCCTCTATTTCATTGTCTATTGCCATTACAATACCTCCTCATTTTGCCCACCTCAGCTTCATCGCTAAAGCCGCCATATGGGTGGAATTATTAGTTAGATTACGCTATATAATCACGTGGTAAAGAAATGATATATAATATATATTTTATAATACTGTTTAGGATTATGCAAGTTAATAAAACCGAGTGATTTGTTCGCTATATAATATATTATGCATCAGGAAGAATTACTACAATCTTATAACACATATGTCATAATTATGGTTCGGTAGATGGGTGTGGGTGGTGACGATAGTTGGGGGCACCAGTTCTTCCACAATATTGTATTTCAAGTCATAAAGATGTACAATATTTATATATTATTAGTCAATGTGACTAAAGGAGTGTCATAAATGAAGAACCTGATGTTAATAGGTGGAACAATGGGAGTTGGAAAAACAACGACCTGTCAGCAACTCAAATATAAACTTACGAATAGTGTTTTTTTAGATGGTGATTGGTGTTGGGATATGCATCCTTTTATTGTCAATGATGAAACCAAAAGAATGGTAATGAATAATATTATTTATCAATTGAATCAGTTTATAAAATGTTCAGCAATAGAAAATATTATATTCTGCTGGGTAATGCATGAACAATCCATTATTGATGAGATTCTTTCAAGATTAGATTTAACTGATTGTCATGTTTATTGTATATCTTTGGTTTGTCAATCATCAATTTTAACTGAAAGGATTCAAAAGGATATTGATTTAGGTATTAGAAAACAAGAGGTTCTTTCAAAGAGTTTAGAAAGAATGGATATGTATGAAAACCTCCAAACAATCAAAATTGATGTTTCTTCTCTGTCTGTAGAAGAGGCGGCTGATATGATTTTTGCTTTGATAAAGCAAGACTAAGATATTCGTTTGACTTCAACATGTATTTTCCTTATAATAGGGATTATATGAAGGCAGGGACAGTTATGTTTACAAAAAAAGAAATCTTTAGTATACCAAATATATTATGTTATTTTAGAATTGCATTAGTACCAGTATTTTTGTATACCTATTTTAATGCTGAAACGAGTGAAGGACATATGTTGTCAGCGGGAATATTGATACTTTCAAGTTTGAGTGATTTCTTTGATGGTTATATTGCAAGAAAGTATGACATGATTACAGAGTTAGGTAAATTAATTGATCCTGTTGCTGATAAATTAACACAGTTTGTAGTGGCTTGTACATTGATGTATACATATCCTGCTTATGCCTGGTTAGTTGCTATCATTGTTTTAAAAGATGGTATGTTGCTATTTGTGGGATGGTTTATTTATCGTAAGAAAGGTAGACATTTGGCACAGGCGGAGATGCCTGGTAAAATTGCTACAGCAGTTTTCTTTGTTGTTTCTATTTTATTAATTGCTTTCTATATTCCTAATACAACGGTTTCTGCAGTCATGATTTATTCAACTGTTGTATTAATGTTGATTGCGATGATTTATTATGGACAAGGGCTATATTATTTATATAAACAAGATTAAATCAACCTTTTGGTTGATTTCTTTTTTTTAAAATCTTCTATGATAGAGATATCAGGAGGATAAAGGAATGAAGAAAATAGTAGAAGTGTCTGATTTGACAAAAATATTTCAACAGATATGTGTTGTTGATCATATTCATTTTTCAATATATGAAGGAGAAATTCTTTGTTTGTTAGGACCTAATGGTGCTGGGAAAAGTACAACTATTCATATGTTAAGTGGCATTATGAAAAGAGATGCAGGAAAAATGAAATATCTAGGTCAAGATATTCAAGATAATTTGCGACAGTACCAGCAGATTCTGGGATTTGTACCACAAGATATTGCGTTATATGAAAATTTAACGGCACAGGAAAATCTATCTTTTTTTGCTTCGTTGTACGGACTAAGAGGCACTGAACGGAAACAGGCTGTAGAAAAGGCATTAGGGTTTGCTGGCCTAACGAGTCGTCGTCATGATAAAGTGAAAACTTTTTCTGGTGGTATGAAGAGGCGTTTGAATATCGCTTGCGCTATTGCCCATCATCCACAATTTGTTATTATGGATGAACCAACAGTAGGAATTGATCCGCAGTCTCGTAATCATATTCTAACTTCTATTAAAAAATTAAAAGAGGCTGGGATGACAGTTCTTTATACGACCCATTATATGGAAGAGGTCGAAGAAATTTCTGATCGGATTGTGATTATGGATCATGGGAAAATCATAGCTAGTGGGACTAAGGAACAGTTAAAAGAAAATCTTTCTAAGGAAAGGCAGTATATTATTGAATTAAATCATAACCAATCTGTAGATTTAGATGCATTTTATAAAATTATTGGAATCCAAGAAGTAAAGCAAGAGCATTATCAATTACAATTAACAACTTTAAAAGATATTGAAAATCTTAATGCTATTATTGAAGAGTTATTAAAACAAAAACAATGTATTCAAAAAATAACTTTAAATGAAATCAACCTAGAAACAGTTTTTTTGAATTTAACAGGAAGAAAACTGAGGGATAAATAATGAAATATATAAATGTTTTATGGTTAGATATTAAAAATTTATTTACGAATATTGCTTGGCTTTTTTATGGTATTGTTTTTCCTTTATTGTTAATTATTATTTTAGGATATTTAACTCATAATGATTATGGGAATTCAATACGTTCTTATGATTATTATGGTGTGACATTGATTATCTTTTCTATTTTAAATACAGGGACAATTGCTGCTAATAGTTTTATGGAAGATAAAATGAAAATGGGAAACATGCGTATTGTTTTTTCTCCTATTCATCTTTCATGGGTTTATATATCAAAGATTATAGCATCAGCATTTTTTAATCTTATTTGTCATTGTTTTGTTGTGATAATATTACTTATTGGTTTTCAATTAAACTTAGGATTACATATAGGCACTCTATTTATATTAATGATGATTGGTGAATGTTTTGGAGCTACCTTAGGCGTTTGCATATGCTGTGTTTTAAAATCTGAAAGTCTTTGTAATCAAATATTAAGTCTTGTTATTCAATTGGCAGCGGCGTTAGGAGGAGTGTTCTTTTCTTTAGATCGATTCGGAGATATTTTTACGAAATTGAGTTATATTTCACCTATAAAATGGATGATTCAGGCATGCTTTATGTATATTTATGATGGTCAGAGTGGACCGCTTTATTTATGTATGGGGGTACTAATCATTGGAATATTGATATGTCTGTGGGTTTGTCAAAAAACATGGCATGGGGAGGATTGTTTGTGAAAATGTTATTAAAAAATCATTTTTTACGCTTGTGGCAGGATAAAAGAATCTTGTTTTTGTATGCTTTTTTAACAGCTGGAAGTATCATTGTTGCTGTGATGATTTCTTCTCAATCAGCGAAATTTGCTAATGTAGCAGTGATAGATGATAAGCGATTACCAGTTTTGAATGATCAAGATGTAGATATACATTATTTGGATCACATGCCTTTACAGACAGATTTAGTGACTCAAAAATATGATGCATTTATTGAGATGAAAGATCAACTGATTGTACATACATATAAAAATGAAGATTTCAAAAAACAATTATTATTTCTATTAACAACCAATCATGAGCCATTTATGCAAATGGCTCATCAGGGAGAAACAATTTTTGGATTTATGATTATGTTTGTCATGATGCAAGCATTGTTTTATACAACATTATATGGTGAAGATAAAGAAAGTCATATGTTAGAAAGAATACATATCAGTGGTTGTTCATTGTTAAAATATTTATTATCACAATCTATTATTACTATTGTATTATCATGGAGTTCGACTTTTTCTATATTGGTTATTCTTCACATTAGCGGTTTTAATATTGGTTTTTCCTTGTATGAATATGCTTTTTTACTCTCGCTTTTAACACTATTTTCAACAGCTTTTGCTATTTTAATGAATTCTTTATTTGACAAGGAAACAACAAGTTTAAGTGCTTCAGCGATTATTGTATTAAGCTCACTTTTATCTGGGACTTTCTACTCATTTATTAAGGATGATGGTATAATTGGATTATGTATTAATGTTTTGCCCCAAAAAGTTTTGTTGGATTTATCAAAACATCTTACGCATTTTCAACAGTCACAATGGATGGGTTTGGTTTATTTAAGCAGCTTAATTTTTATTTTCTATAGCATTGCTATTGTGAAGGAAAGAAAATCTATGAGTCATCATTGAAATTAGAGGAGCTATCATGAAAAAGAATATCATTATATCAGCAAAATTGAAAAGACCTATTCCAAGAAAGGATTATATTATTAGAAAGCCATTATTTGCTAAATTGGATACAATGGATGAATATACTTTTGTCATGATTGAAGGAGCGGCTGGAAGTGGTAAAACAACATTAATGAGTTCTTACATTGATTATCATCAATTAGAAACGGTTAAATGGTTAACATTAGATAAAAACTTTAATGATCCTTTTTTATTCTTTCAATATTTTATTGAAATGTTTCATGTAGAAATAGATTTAACAGCATATCATTATTTATTAACAGATAACTTTATGAAAGAGAGTCTTTATCAAATTGTGGATATGTTATGTTGTGATTTTCAAAAATTAGAGAAACACTATCTGGTATTGGATAATGTTCATTTTTTGAAAGACTCTTTTTTATGTGAATTGCTAGATATGTTATTTAAGGAATTACCACAACATATTCATGTTATTATGTTAGGAAGGAATTTACCTCAAATTCATTTGAGTCATTATTATGCAAATCATCAAATTTTAACAATTTCATCAGCTGAATTGATTATGAGTGATGAAGAAGCTGAACAATTTTTAACCAAAACACTACATGCTCCTTATAATGGTGAACTGATATATTTAGCTCATGGATGGGTTGCAGCCTTAGCCCTTCTTTACTCGTTTTCGGTGGAATTGCATGACCAAGTCATGCAGATGGATTTATTAGAAGATTATATTGAAAAAGAATTTTTAAAAGAATGGGATACATCTGTTGTAGAATTTATTCAATTAACAGCTGTTTTAGATTTCTTTGATGAAAACTTATGTGAATATCTGTGCCCCCAAATTGCTTTTCAACCCACAATTCAATTATTGATGCACCATCATGTTCTTCTTATACAATTAGATGAAACCACATATACATATCATGATCTTATTAAAGAATATTTTATAAAGAAATTTGAACAAGAAAATAAAAAGCAGAAATCTCAATATTTGGGCCGAGTTGCTCAATATTATGAAAATAAAAAGGATTATGATGAGTGTTTAAAATACTTGTTATGGAAACAGGATTATGAGAAAATGATGGAATTAATTGTACTTATTCCTCAAAATGGTAAGACTCTTGCTTATTTAACAAAAGTACCAGTTGATGAAATTATGAAAAATGCTGATTTTGCTATTCAATATTTCTTTTATTTTTATGTGAATTCAGATGAACTTACATGTCAGAAAATTTATCAGCATACAAGTTCTTATATTCAAGAGTATCCTTCATTAACGGTTTTTAATAATTTGAAATTGTTTGTTGAAGATCGTATTAAAACACGTATCAATCCAATGACATCATTATCAGAAATCATTGATCTGAATTTAAGTGAAGTCACTTTAGCAATCGTTCTTTTAAAAGATATATTTTTACTTTATTTAAAAGATGAAATAGAAATGGCAAAAAAATATATTGCTAAAGCACATGAACTTATACAAAAACATCCTCATAATTATTTGCGATATTTTTATTTTATAACATGTGCACAATTTTATGAGTATTTAGGTGAATATACAGTTTCTATCCATTATTTTAAGCAAGCGTATACTTATTTGTATAGTTCACCTCATTTAGAAATTGGATATTATGTGGGTATAGCAGGAGTCTATATAAAACAGATGTATCTTAAAGAAGCGCAAAGTTGTTTTGATCTGATTGCTGAAAAAGTTGAGAGTCAGCCTCATCGTATGCAAGTAGCTTATTATCATACTTATATACAGTTATTATATTTACAAGAACATTATGAACAGGCAAATCAGTTATGGATAACTTTTTTTGAACAATGTGATCCTTTAGAAATTGTCTATTTAGCACATATATTGCAAATGCGTTATTCGTATCATCAATATGAATTTATCTTTGATTTATTTAAAAAAGAATATCAATTAACAAATTCAGATGAATTGGATAGCGATGCTCATATTCTTTATGCATTGATTGATTATCATCAGCATAAAGAAGAACAAGCACGTCTTTTGCTTGAAAAAACACTTATTTATTGTCGTAAGAAAATGCTACGATTAAATCTCATTGAAATAAATCTTTACCTGATTCTCTATTTTCACCAAAGTTATACTGAAAAAGAAATTGCTGATTTGTGGAAAGAAGCAATTCATTATATCATTAAGGAGCATGTTTATTTACCATTCTGGTTGATTCGTCATGATTTTCATCAGTTTGTTGAAATATGTCATCAATATCAACTTTTTGCATTGATTGATTCACAGGAAAGGTTAATCATTCAATCATTATTACCTCAGCCAATGGTCTTAACAGTGCGTGAAAAGGATGTTATGAAAATGTTGCAAAAAGGATATACCAATAAACAAATTGCTGAAGCATTAAATATTTCATTAGCAACAGTCAAAACACATTTGATTAATATTTTTTCTAAACTTCATGTTAATAATCGGGTTGAAGCTTTAACAAAATATCAGGAAATATATGAATAAACATATATTTCCTATTTTATTTTTAGTATAATGAATACAGGTGATAAGAATGGGAAATAAAAGAGAACTGAAGCAGTTATGTTACATGGAAGCATTAGAAGATAGTGTTGTTTCAGTAGAGATGATTTTAAATAGATTAAATCAGATTGAACAAAAGAAAGGTGTTTTTGATGCGTATATTTTATCTCATGATCGCACAAAGACAATTTTAGATTTAGAACTATCATTAGCGACTTTATGTATTTTATTACGTAAGATGTCTGAAAACTTATTAATTGTGACACCAGAAGAATTAAGAAGAGATATGAATAGTATTATTCATTCTAATCGTTTTGAATATAATCGTTTGGAAGTGATTGTTTATTCTCAAAAGGGAAAAGAACAGGTTGATTTAAATGGATTAATGGCTTTTTGTCATAGAGTTCTTTCAAGTGACAAAGTTCGTAAATGAGATAAGTTATAATCTTCTTGGGTGATGAAAATGAATCTAAGAAAGAATATTGGTATTATAATGATGATGTTAGGTGTATTGTTGACGATTAATCAGGGACAGAGTCAAAATGAGTTTTTAAAACAGATTGAAATGACATTAAAAACATATTGGCCTTTAATCATTAGTTTTATTGGGATTTATATGATTTCAACACCAAAAAGAAGAAGATAGCGGGAATTTGATTCCCTTTTTGTTTTATCGTAAAAAATTACATTATAACTTTATTTTTTGTCTATAATTTTGTATAATGAGCGCATATGGAGGTATATAGAAAATGAAAAAGAGACCAGTGGTTTTATGTATTATGGATGGTTATGGTTTAACTGATAGAGTTGATGGAAATGCAGTCAAGTTAGCGAATACACCATGTTTAGATGATTTAATGGCAATGTATCCAACAACAACTTTAAAAGCAAGTGGAAATGCAGTTGGATTGCCTGAAGGACAAATGGGTAATAGTGAAGTTGGACATTTAAATATTGGAGCGGGAAGAATTGTTTATCAATCTTTAACTCTCATTAATAAAGCTGTTGAAGATGGAACATTTTATACAAATGAAACATTCTTAAAAGCAATTACACATGCAAAAGAAAATAATTCTAAATTACATATTTGGGGATTATTATCAAATGGTGGTGTTCACTCTTCAAATGAACATATTTATGCATTATTAAAATTAGCGAAAGACCAAGGATTAGAAAAAGTTTATGTTCATGCATTTTTAGATGGTAGAGATGTTGCCCCAGATAGTGGAGCAGACTTTGTACAAGAACTTCAAGATAAAATGAATGAAATTGGTGTTGGTCAAATTGCTTCTGTTTCTGGTAGATATTATGCAATGGACAGAGATAAGAGAATGGATCGTGTAGAATTAGCTTATAATGCATTAGTTGGAAAATCAGGTGAAACATATGGTGATCCAGTTCAATATGTTAAAGATTCTTATGCAAAAGAAGTTTATGACGAATTTGTTATTCCAGGATATAATCCAGCAACTGATGGAGCAATTTCAGATAATGATGCTATTATTTTTGCAAACTTCAGACCTGATAGAGCAATTCAAATGTCTAATGTCTTTACTGCTGATGTTTATGAAGACTTTAAACCAACTGATAAACCAAAGAATATTTTCTTTGTATGTATGATGCGTTATGCTGACACTGTTAATGGTGAAATTGCATTCCATTCATTAGATTTAACAAATACTTTAGGTGATTATTTATCAGCTAAAGGAATGAAACAATTAAGAATTGCTGAAACTGAAAAATATGCCCATGTGACATTCTTCATGGATGGTGGTGTAGATAAGGAAATTGATGGAGCAACACGTGTTTTAATTAATTCACCAAAAGTTGCAACATATGATTTACAACCAGAAATGAGTGCGTATGAAGTCAAAGACGCATTAATTGCTGAATTAGATAAAGATATTTATGATGTTGTTATTGTGAACTTTGCAAACTGTGATATGGTTGGACATACTGGTATTATTCCAGCAGCGATTAAAGCAGTTAGTGTTGTTGATGAATGTGTTGGTGAAGTTTATGAAAAAGTTCTTGAATTAGGTGGAACAATGTTAATTACTGCTGATCATGGTAATAGTGAGAAATTGTTAGATGAGGAAAATAATCCATTTACTGCTCATACAACAAATCTTGTTCCATTAATTGTAACAAATACACATTTAGATTTAAAAGAAGATGGAAAATTAGGAGATTTAGCTCCAACTATCTTACAGTTATTAGGATTAGCAATTCCTGCTGAAATGACTGGTGAAAGTCTATTGAAATAAGCGATGTATATATCGCTTTTTCTTTTACAAAGATAATCTATGGTTACTTCTTTCCTTTTTGAAGAGTTTATGATATATTTAAAAAAATGGAGTGATTCAATGAAAAAAATAATGTATTGGCTATTGAGTTTGTTTTTATTAGTAGGATGTTCACAAACTTCAGTAGAAAAGATAAAAATAAATGGCATTGTGCCTATTCAGTATCAAGAGTTAATACAGAATTTAAATTCAGATGTTAAATTTATATTATATATTGGTAGACCTGATTGTGGTGATTGTCAGGAATTTTATCCAATATTAGAAGATTATATCAATCAGCATGAAGGAACAGGCATTTATTATTTAAATATTAAAGCGTTTAGAGATCGTGCCAAAGAAGCAGATGCAAGTCAGGAAGAAAAAGATTTTTATGAAAATTTATATCATGAATTGCATTTTGACTGGACACCAACAATCCATATTATTTCTCAAGGAAAGTTTGTCAAAACTTATCAATATCTTGATGAAGAATATTTTAATATAAGTGATAGAGAAAAACAAAAAAAACGCCGACAAGAATTTTTAGATGAATTTGTTGTGTTTATGGATGCATATTTTAAGGAGGATTAAACCATGAAGAAATGTCCAAGATGTGGATATGATGTGAAAGATGATGAAAAGTTTTGTCCACACTGTGGGTTAGATTTACAAGATCGTTATAGAGCGATTAAACCTAAAAATAAATCAATGACATATTTATTATATGTGATTATCTTTTTCTCATTTATTACAATACCATTATTATATAGTCGTTTTTTAAATGATGTGAGTGAGAATTTTGTTCAGTCATCAGATAAGAAAGTAGAATTAAAGAAAATGACTGATGAAAAGCCAACAGGGTTATTTGCGTCTTTTGATACATTGGCTGATTTTAAGAATCAGTTTACAAATGTTGATGGGATCGTTGAATCAATTACGCAAAAAGAAAATGAACTTCTTGCAAAAGGAAATTACGTATATGATAAATCATATAGTATTCAGGTTTTAGATAATTATGATATTTTATATCGTTTTATTTATACTGCCCAAATTAATGAACAATTAAGTTTACAAATAGAACGTAAATATGATCGAGGTCATACTTATAATACAGAAATTGTGACATTAAAGAAAACAGGTGCAAAGACTTTTGAACAATTGTTTTTAACTAATGAAGAAAAAGCAATTATGCATCAGTTTATAGGTGATGAAGATGTCACTGAAAAATTAATTGCTGATTTTTCTAAACGACAGGATGAATTTGAAAAGAAAAAGAAAACATTAGGACATTATGGAATTGGAAATTATAATGGACAATCTTCTTTTGTGGCATATAGACAACAGGACAGTTATTATTCTGAACTAAAATATAGTCATGAATTAAGTGATTACATGAGTTAAGCAAACATTCGTTTGCTTTTTTCAATTATTATCTTTGTTTTTATTTTGATATTCGCTATAATGTATAAAAAGTGAGGTGGGGGATTTGAAGATTTTATTTAGTGATATGGATGGAACATTGATTGATCATAATATGAGTATTTCTGATCAAAATATTAAGAAGATGAAGGAATTAAGAGAACAAGGTCATTTGATTGCTTTATGTACAGGAAGAAATCTAATGGAAACAAGACAGATTACAGATTATATTGATTTTCCATTTGATTATCTTGTTTTAAATAATGGAGGACATATTTTAAATAAAAATTATGAGACTTTATTTGAAAAGAAAATAGATAAAAAAATTGGGATTGATATCCTTAAACATACAACAAGTTATCCTGGGATGTGGTCATTCTTTTGTGATGGGAATGTGAATTATGGATATAAAGATGGTATCACGATTAATCATGGAAGTGTTGATAAAGAAGTGATTGATATTGATTTTATAGATGCTTTTAAAGAGGCTGATCATTTTCAAATTATTGCATTTAATCAGGATGATGAAGGTGTTGAAGATGCCAAGGTATGTTTTGATTATATTCAACAACAATATGGGGATTATGTTGAAGCGTATTTTAATACCCATTATGTAGATGTGGTTCCTAGTGGCTGTTCAAAAGGAACAGGTGTTTTAAAACTTTTAGAATTGATATCTGAAACAGTAGATGAAGTTTATGCGATTGGGGATTCGTATAATGATTTATCAATGTTAGAAGTAGCAAATTATGGCTATACATTTTATCATGCACATGATGATATTAAAAATGCGACACCATATCATGTTGATTATGTTTATGAAGTGATTGAAGATATGTTAGGGGGAAGAAAATAATGAGTTGGCAAGATAAATTAAGAAATGTGGAACCATATCAGGCTGGAGAACAGCCCCAAATTAAAAATTTAATTAAACTCAATACAAATGAAAATCCATATGATCCAGGGACAAAAGTGAAGCAGGCTATTTTAGATTTTGATTCATCGTTGTTACCACTTTATCCACGTCCTGATGCGGATGAGTTAAAACATAGCTTAGCATTGTATCATGGACTTGCAGATGATCAGGTCTTTATAGGAAATGGTTCTGATGAAGTTTTGGCATTGACTTTTTTAACATGTTTTAATGGGGAAAAGCCAGTCTTGTTCCCTGATATTAGTTATTCTTTTTATCCGGTTTATTGTGAATTATATGGTATCAATTATCATAAAGTTCCATTAAATGAACAATTAGAAATTGTTAAAGAAGACTATTATCAGGAAAATAGTGGGATTATTTTTCCTAATCCCAATGCGCCAACGGGATTGCTTGTCACAAGTGAATTGATTGAAGATATTTTAAAACATAATAGTGAGAGTATTGTCGTAATTGATGAAGCTTATATTGATTTTGGTGGAGAAAGTGTTGTACCACTTTTAAAGAAATATCCAAATCTTTTAATTACTCAAACTTTTTCAAAGTTTAGATCTTTAGCTGGTATACGCCTTGGTGTTGCATTAGGAAATACAGAAATTATTTCTAAATTGTATGATGTGAAGAATTCTTTTAATTCTTATCCAATTGATAGTTTAGCTCAGGTCATTGGTCTGGCAAGTATTGAGGATAGTGATTATATTCATGATAATGCAAAAAAGATTATAGAAACAAGAGAGTATACAAAAAAAGAACTAAAGGCACTTGGCTTTGTTATGCCTGATTCATATGCTAATTTTATCTTTGTTAAGCACCCTCAATATGATGCAAAAGATTTATTTATTAAATTAAGGGAAAGAGGAATCTTAGTTCGTTATTTTGATAAACCGAGAATTGATCAATATTTAAGAGTAACTATTGGAACTCAAAAACAAATGGAAACATTTGTTCAAGTGATAAAAGAAATTTTAAGCCTTCTTTAAAGAAGGTTTTCTTATGGGTATATATATTTGAGAATGAATATGAATATGTTATAATGAGAAACGTTAGGAGATATTTATGAAGAAAGATTTAGCTGTTATATTTGATTTGGATGGAACATTGTTAAATACTGATTTGTTAATTAGAAAATCTTTTGAACATGTTTTTCAACATTATAAACCTGATTATAAGTTAAGTGATGAAGAACATCTCTCTTTTTTAGGACCAACTTTAAAAGATACTTTTGAAAGATATTTCCCAGAGTCAATGACAGAGGAGTTAATCGAATATTATCGTGAATATAATCATAGTCATCATGCATTATATGTCACAATTTATCCAACTGTCAAAGATACTTTAGAATATTTAAAAAATCACAACTATCCACTTGGAGTTGTGACAACAAAATATTCACAGGCTGCCTATATAGGATTAGATTTGTTTAATTTAAGACAATATTTTGATATTGTTTTAGGAATGGATCATGTCAGCAATGTGAAACCTGATCCAGAGGGAATTTTAAGAGTTATGCAAGAAACAAATTGTAAAAAAGCTCTCTATATTGGTGATAATACAAGTGATATCTTAGCAGGAAAGAATGCAGGTGTTTACACAGCAGGTGTGAAATGGACACCAAAAGGAACGCAAGATATGGAAAAATTGAATCCTGATTTGATGATTCATCAAATGGATGACATAATTGAATTTATAGAAAGGGTGTAAAAATATGACTGATTTAATTGTAATTGGAGCTGGTCCAGCAGGATTGACAGCGGCTTTATATGCAACACGTGCTGGAGCAAGTGCGATTGTTTTAGATGGAGGAGCACCAGGTGGTAAATTGAATTTAACTGCTGAAATTGAAAATTATCCAGGAGTGATTCAAAAAGGACCAGAATTGGCTTATTCTATGTATGAACAATGCTTATCTTTTGGTGCTCAATATGAGTATGGTGAAGTGACACAGATAGAAGATAAGGGTGAGCATAAAATTGTTCATGCTGGAGAAAAAACTTATGAGGCTCAGTATGTCTTTATTGCAACTGGTACAAAAGAGCGTCATATGGGAATCCCTGGCGAAGAGGAAATGAGTGGTCGAGGTGTTTCTTATTGTGCTGTTTGTGATGGACCATTCTTTAAAAATAAGACCGTTTGTGTTGTTGGGGGTGGCAATAGTGCCATTGAGGAATCTATCTATTTAAGTGATATTGTTGAAAAAGTGCATGTTATTGTACGTCGTGATGTGTTACGTGCTGATCAATATTTAATTTCAAAATTAAATCAAAAGGATAATATTGAGATGCATTATTTAAAGAAACCAGTATCAATTGAAGTAACTGATAATAAGGTAAGTGGATTGGTTGTTGCTGATTCAAAGAGTGGAGAATTATCAACCATTCCAACAAATGGAATTTTCCCATTTATTGGATTAGATCCAATGAGTGGTTTTGTTAAGGATTTAGGGATTGTTAATGAACAAGGTTATATTGAAGTTGATGAAAATCAGGAGACAAGTGTGAAAGGTATTTTTGCTGGTGGAGATGTGACAGCAAAGCATTTACGTCAAGTTGTGACTGCAACAAATGATGGAGCCATCGCGGGTCAATATATTGCATCATTATTGAAGTAAAGAAAGATGAAAGTCTTTCTTTTTTGAATAAAAAGAGTACACTTATGGTTGGTTTTTTGATATAGTATTGTAAAGGAGGATGAGAGTATGGATAAGATAGAGGTTGTAATTGTAACAGGAATGTCAGGTGCTGGGAAAACACAGGCAATGGCGATATTTGAAAATATGGAGTATCGTTGTATTGATAATTATCCAGTGGCTTTATTAAAAGAATTTGGAGATTTGTTAAGAACATCTACAAAGTATTCTAAGGTGGCTATGGCAGTGTCTTTAGGAGATGCTATTTTAGCAATTAGAGTTCTTTCTAATATGGATTGGGTAGATTTAACTGTGATTTTTCTAGATTGTGAAGATGAAGTGCTTCTTTCTCGTTATAAACAGACAAGACGTTCTCATCCACTGATGATTAGTAATGTTGCTTCTTCTTTAACTGAAGCAATTGAGTTTGAAAGAGAAATGGCTGATCCAATTAGTAAACTCGCAAATATTGTTATTGATACAACATTATTAAAACCAACAAAATTACAAGATAAATTAGAAATTTATTTTCATAAAGGAAATCAAAATACTTTTAGAGTCTCTTTTGTTTCATTTGGTTATAAACATGGTGTTCCTCGAGATGCTGATTTATTATTAGATGTCCGTTTTTTACCAAATCCTTTTTATATTGAAGAATTACGTAGTCAAACTGGTAATGACAAGGCTGTTTATGATTATGTAATGAATCAACCAGAAACAACAGAGTTTATTGAAAAAACAATTACTTATTATGATTATTTATTAAAGAAATATGAAGAAGAAGGAAAAATGCAGATGATTATTGGGATTGGATGTACTGGTGGACAACATCGTTCAGTAACACTCACAAATTATTTTGCAGAATATTATTCACAATTTTATCAGGTTTATAAATGGCATAGAGATGCCGATCATTAAGGAGGGAAAAGTGTGATATCTTTTTCTAGAGTTGTAAAGGAAGAAATTGTATTTAATGATTTTAATAAAGAATGTGAAAAAGCAATTCTATGTGCCATGATTAAAATTGTTGGAACACTTTCATTAAATCAATCTGGATTGTCATTGACTTTACGTACTGAGAATGCAAAGATAGCTTCTAAATTGCATAAATTATTAAAAGATCTTTATCAGCCACATATTGAATTTCGTGTGTCTAGAAAAATGAAATTAAAGAAAAATAATGTTTATATGTTAATGGTTTCTAAGGCAAGAGAAATTTTAGAAGATCTTCATTTAATGGAGGGAATAGGATTACAGAGTATTCCTGATGCTGTTTTACTGAAAACTGATGAACAAAAGCGAGCATATTTAGCAGGGGTGTTTTTGGCATGTGGCAGTGTGAATAATCCTGATACTTCTAATTACCATTTAGAAATGAATGTGAATGAAGAAGATTATGCTTTATTTATTGAAGAATTAATGAATCATTATGAATTAAATGCTAAAATGATTAAACGTCGTAATAAATATGTTGTCTATATTAAATCAGCTGAAAAGATAGGAGATTTTTTACGGGCTATTGGAGCGTCACAGTCAGTCATGGATTTTGAAATGACAAGGATTGATCGTTCAATGGCAAATACAGTGAATCGCTGGAATAATTGTGATATTGCTAATGAGATGAAAGCAATGAGTGCTTCAACTGCTCAAATAGAGGATATTGCTTATGTTATTGATAAAGCTGGAATTGAAATATTGGATGATAAGACAAGAGTGGTTGCACTTTTGCGTTTAGAAAATCCGGAGTTAACACTTAATGAATTAGCGGATGCCTATTTACAGCAAACCGGACAGACAATTAGTAAATCTGGATTGCATCATCGTTTTAAGAAAATTAAGGAAGAGGCACAAAAATTACGTCAAATGGAGAATGATTAATATGGAAGATATTAACATGAAATTTGGAAGAAGGATTAAGGAATTAAGACTTATTCAAAACATTTCTCAGGAGGAATTAGGGTTTCGTTGTCAGCTTTCTAAAAATTATGTTTCTGATGTGGAAAGAGGAACGAGGAATGTTTCCTTAAAAGTTATTGAAAAATTTGCTTTGGGATTAAAAGTTCCGCTCTATTATTTATTTAAATGGCATGATGATGAGGAATAAGTTCATTTATAGTTTATATTTGTCATATAGACTAAGTATATTGAAAAAGGAGAATATATATGGGATATAGTTTTATCTATTTATTTTGCATATTAATATTATTAATGTTAGCACTCAGATTCTTTTTGCCATTTTTTATATATTTATTTCCAGTCTTAATTATTATCTGGATTTTAAAAATATTATTTGGGCGTAAAAGACGTCATCAATCAACATCTTCAAGTGATAGAGAATATTATGAATCTATCTATAAAGATGATCAGCCAACTGATCCTAATGTGATAGATGTAGATTATAAAGTTGTTGATGAAGAGGAAGAAGATAACACACATTAAGGTGTGTTTTGAATAAAGGGGGATAAAAAATGATTTGTCCAAGATGTAAAACAGAGGTTAATGATGATATGAATTTCTGTCCACAATGTGGTATGAAAATAGACAGATGTCCGCAGTGTGGTCAGCCAGTTATCACTGGTGCAAAATATTGTTCACATTGTGGTGCTAATATTCAACAACCAACAAAAACAAGTCGCCTTGATGGTTACTATGAACCATTAAGTGAAAATAAGCATACTGATGAACCTGAACAAAAAGAAGTATTTCAGGATGTTCCAGTGAATAAAAAGGTCAATAAGAAAGTGATTATTATTTCGGTATCTATTCTTGTTATTGCAAGTGTGCTTTCTTATATTTATATTTATCATGGACCATCATTCAATCTTCAGCAAAATCAACAAGAAACCAGAAAAGTAGAAGCAATGACAATCGGTGGTCAAACAAGTTTTTCAACACATACTGGTAATATTAATCAAAATGGAACAGTTTATCAGACAGATAATAAGATATATATGTGTGATGATAATGGATATCTTATCAGTATGGATAAGAATTTAGAAAATAAAAAGACACTGGTATCTGAAGCATGTCAATATATTAATGTTGTAGACAATACCATTTATTATACTAATAAAAATAATGTTCTCTGTCAGGTTTCAACTGATGGTGGGAATCAAAAAGTTGTACTTAATCAAAAGGTTTATTATGTTGTTGTCAAAAACAATAAAATTTATTATCAGTTAGATGAAGATAATGAATCTATTTATGTATATGATTTAAAAACAAATCAAGCAACTCAATTGAATAAACGTCATTCATATAATTTAAATGTATTAGATGATTATATTTATTTTACAAGTGATGATGGGATTTATCGAATGGGAATTAATGGACAAGGTGAAGAGAAATTATTAAGTGGTAAAATTTATAACCTTATCTATCAAAATGAGAAATTATATTATTTAACGAGTGATAAAAAGATTCAGTCTTATGATATCAATAGTAAAGAAGTAACTGATATGACACAACAAAGTGCTATGTTAATCAATATGAATGATCAGTATTTATTCTTTTATTCTGGTGATTATAATGTTATGCGTTATGATCTAAAGACAAAGCAAACACAAAAATTATATAGTGGTATTGTTCAAAGTGGACAAGTTATTGGTGATAAACTTATTTTAAATACTGGAATGAAAAATTCAAAGACTGGACAATATCAGGTTATTATGGATTTTAATGGCGAACAGCAACAAAGACTATTTGTGGATAGTAGTGGAGATTATATTTAATGGTTGTTGTATTGGTTGCAGCAAGATATCAACAGATATTAAAGTGGTTGCAGGCAACATCTTTTCAAGATATTAATTCTATTCATCTGATGAAACGAAATGGTCCTAAAGTTTATTTATATATTGATACACAACTTTCTTTTTACAACATTATTAAAGTATTTCATCAATGTATTCATCAAAATGGTGGTATGAATTATGTTTATCAGTTCTATAGTATTTATAATGGGATGATAGATTATAATGATTATTTGAATCAATCAACAAAAGATACAATGCCTTATTATTGTTGTCAGCATAAAGATATTACTGATGATGAGATAGAAAATATGAGAAAACAATTAGGTTTATTTTGAATAAACCTTTTTTTGTTACCAATTTGTTTAAATAATTTGTATAATAAGAAAAAGGAATGATAAAAATGAAAAAAGGAATGAAAAGAGTATTTATTGGATTATTAGTTGTTGTTTGTCTTGTGGCAGCAGTGTTAGGGTTTTATACAGTCATGGAATATCGACCTGATGCGATAGAAACAATTACAGCTATGAGTGGAAATCAGAAACTCTCCTTACAAGAGACACTTACAATTTTAACAATGAATACAGGTTATGCAGGACTTGATGAAACACAAGATTTCTTTATGGATGGTGGAGATAAAGTACGACCTGAAAGTGAAGAGGATATTCAAAATAATTTGCAAGGAATCAGCAATATTCTTAAAAAATATCAATCAGATATATATTTTTTACAAGAAGTTGATTTGAATTCAAAGCGTTCTTATTTTGTTGATGAACAGAAGTTTTATGAAAAACAATTAGGCATACCAAGTTTATTTGCTAAGAATTTTCAATGTACCTATGTTCCATATCCATGGCCACCTATTGGAAAGGTTACAAGTGGTATTATGACAATGAGTCAATATCAAGTTCATGAAGCATCACGTATTGCTTTACCTGAATCTTTTTCTTGGCCTATTAAGACAGCCAATTTGAAACGCTGTATGTTAGAGGCAAGATTACCAATTGAAGGTAGTGATAAGGAACTTGTTTTGATTAATTTTCATTTAGAAGCTTATGATAGTGGAGAAGGAAAGATAGCTCAAACACGAATGCTTGCTGAGAAATTAAGTGAAGAGTATGCAAAAGGAAATTATGTGATTGCTGGTGGTGATTTTAATCAAACTTTTGAAGGTGTAAAAGAGTACCCTGTTGTGAATCAGGATACATGGGTACCAGGAGTTATTTCTAATAATGATTTACCAGAACATTTTGAATTTGCTATTGATGATACATATCCAACATGTCGATTGTTAAATCAGCCATATACTGGAAGTTATGAAACATCACAAGTTTATATAATTGATGGATTTATTGTTTCGGATAATATTGAGGTTATTAAGGTAGAAAATAAAAATGTTGATTTTACTTATTCTGATCATCAGCCAGTATCATTAGAAGTTAAATTAAAATAAATTTAGTCTTTCTAAAGTAACATTCTATGATATAATAGGGCATATATTAAAAATGAGGGAACAATATGTTAATAAAAGAGATTATTGAAGCGACGAATGGAAAATTACTGAGTGGTCGATTAGAAGATGATATTCAAGGATTTACACAAGATACAAGAACCATTCAAAAAGGTGATATGTATATTCCTATTATTGGTGAAAATGCTGATGGGCATGATTTTATTGAACAGGCATTTCTCAGTGGAGCAAGTTCTGTTATTACATCACGTGTCATTGATTATGCTGATAAGAATGTGATTTTAGTAGATGATACTTTAAAGGCTATGACTGATATGGCAGCTTATTTAAGAAGTCATAGAGATGTAAAAGTTGTTGGGATTACTGGGAGTGTTGGAAAGACAAGTACTAAAGATATGATTTATTCAGTTGTATCTATGAAATATAAAACATTAAAAACATTAGGTAATTATAATAATCATATTGGGTTACCATTAACTATTTTAAGATATCAGGATGAAGAAGTGATGATTTTAGAAATGGGTATGAATCATCTAGGGGAAATACAGCATTTAACTCATATTGCTAAACCTGATATAGCAGCTATTACAAATGTTGGAACGGCACATATTGGAGAATTAGGATCAAGAGAAAATATATTAAAAGCGAAATTAGAAATTGTTGATGGTTTCAATAAAGATGGAATTTTAGTTATTAATGATGATAATGATATGTTGCATACTGTACAATTGAATGATTATCATATTGTCAGGGTAGGACAAAATCAGAATTGTGATTTAAAAGCTACTCATGTTCAATTAGGATTAGAGGAATCTGATTTTGATATTGATTATCAGGGTCAAACATATCATGTTCATGTACCTGTATCAGGTGAACATTTTATATATAATGCTTTGATTGCAATTGCAATTGGTTTGTCTTTAAATATAGAAATGGAATTATGTATTGAAGGTATTGAGCATTTTGAATTAACAAAGAATAGAATGGATATTATTGAAATAAAGGATCATGTGAAAGTGATTGATGGAACTTATAATGCAAATCTTGACTCAATGAAATCAAGTTTAGATGTTTTATCACAATATAAAAATAGAAAGATTGCTGTTTTAGGTGATATGTTAGAACTTGGTTCTTATGAAAAAAAACTTCATGAAGAAGTTGGTGAGTATGTTGTTGAAAAAGGAATTGATGAACTTTTATGTGTAGGAGAAGCAAGTCAATATATTGTTGATAAGGTTCATGAATTAGGAATGGAAGCTTATCATTTTGAGGATAATGTATCACTTAATGAATATTTAGATGAACTGTTAGAGAAAGATGATGTTGTTTTGATTAAAGGATCTAATGGTATGCATTTAAAAGAAGTTGTTGAATATTTGAAGGAGCGAAAATAAATGAGGAAGTTATTAATTATATGTGGGGGACAATCAACTGAACACATCATTTCAAGAATGTCTTGTACCTCAGTTTTACAAAATATTCATAAAGAAAAATATGAATTGACTTTAGTTGGAATTGATTTAGAAGGAAACTGGTATCTTTTAGATCAAAATCAACATGATTTAGCTCAAAACAATTGGTTACAAAATGCACAATTGATTGATGATATATATGGTTTATTAAAACAACAGGATGTTGTTTTCCCACTCTTACACGGGAAATATGGTGAAGATGGGACAATTCAAGGATTATTAGAACTTGCAAAAGTGCCTTATGTAGGCTGTAAAACAATGGGTTCAGCTATTGCCATGGATAAGATATATACAAAGAAAATCCTTGAGACAGTTGGAATTCCTCAAGTTCAATCATTATATGTGAAAAAAAGATATGATGGGAAACTTGTTGTTGTCAACCAGCAATTTGATGAATCTACAGATATTATTAAAGCTGTTAAAGAAACAATGGGATTTCCATGTTTTATGAAAGCAAGTCGTTCTGGATCAAGCGTTGGCTGTTATCGTGTAGATAAAGAAGAAGAGTTTTATGAAAGACTGAATGAAACAGCTCAGTATGATAGTCATATCGTGATTGAAGAATGTGTTGACTGTATTGAACTTGAAACAGCGGTATTAGGAAATGATGATCCAATCGTTTCACGTGTTGGACAGATTATGCCTCATGGTGAATTTTATACTTTTGAATCTAAATACGAAGATGAAGAAAGTAAGACATGTATACCAGCCTTGGTAGATGAGAAGATTCAAGAAGAAATCAGAGGTTATGCTTTAAAAGTCTTTAAAGCGATTGATGGGCATGGACTTTCACGTGTTGATTTCTTTTTAGATAAAAAGACAAACAAAGTCTATTTAAATGAAATCAATACAATGCCAGGATTCACAAAGATTTCTATGTATCCTCAGTTGATGGCAGATTATGGTATTCCTTATTGTGATTTAATTGATCAACTTATTGATTTAGCATTTGATAAATAAGATGTCTGAGGACATCTTTTTGTTTTTCTTTAAAAATCAATAATTATGATATTTTCATAAGTTATTCATAACCATTTGATAAAATAAAATATATAAAAGTGAATTGAAATATGAAAAAATTAGGAGTATTATTGCTTGTATTATGTTTATGGGGATGCAATCAACAAACAGTATCAAAACCAAGCAAAGCAAATACAGAGATATATCAATAGTTAATGAATAATATAAAAATAACAATGCCATCAGATGTCTATAATGCTTTAAAGAATAAGGAAATTTATATAAAAGTAAACAATACTTTTTTAATTGCTAATGACAAAGAAAATCCAACACTCAGATTAGATTTTACTTATCAGGATGGTAAACTTGTTCAATATGTAAGTAAAAAATATGGTTTTGTTGATAATATGAAAGATGACAAGATAAATGAAGAAAATGCTAAAACTTTGATTCAATTATTTGCTATGACTTTCTTTAACCAAGAAGTTGCTTTATCAAAAATCACACCATTAAGCGGTTATGAAACAGAAAACTATATGATATTTGAAGATATTCACAAGGTGATGTTTATCTTGTTCGGTTAAATAAAAATATGATTATAAAATATATAAATAATAGTGAAGTTGTTTAGCGCTTGTTATGAATATCATAAAAATTGTAACAACTATAATGTAATTAACAAAATAGATGATATTTTGATACAAGTTATAATTCATAAGTTGCCCCAAAATATGAATGATATGAAACTATGTCAAGTTCTTTTGGAATTCATAGATATAGTGTTGGGAATATGATTTCTATTATGATGATGGAGGAGTGATTGGTATGAGGCATAAATCTAAAAGTATAGGGAAAAGAGGGGAATAATATGTATAATTATCAGTATTGGATTGTTTTAGAAAGAGTAGTAACAGATATAATGATTATGACTTTACTATTAAAAACAAAAACTATAGACTATAGAAAAAAATATGGAATTTATATAATCTTATTATACTTTTTGACAACTGTCATATTGAGTTTAATGCAAAGTCAAATATGGTATTGTTTGTATTTTGTTTTAGATATAGTTATGGTGCTATATATGACTAATAAAAGTAAAAGGGGTGTATATTGTATTCTTGTTTTTAATATACTTATCGAGTTATTAAATTATATTTTTATGTATTATGGATTTATTTATCCAATCCATAATATATTCTTGTATTTAGGACCGGTATGCATAAGTTTTGTATTATTTATGATTTTATATTATGTGCTTAGGAATAAAAATGATATTTTTAATAAATTAAATTTCATATTTAATACTGTCTTTCTTCTGATATGGATAATTTTTACAAAAATTATTTTTCGATATACAATATATGATTTAGGAATGATTTATTACATTTTACTTGTCATTATTTTCTGGTCAGTAATTAATATCACCTTATCTCATATAGAAAAGAAAATATAATTACTATAAATAATATACATGTTTGATCTTTTAATTAGTGAACATAATGCTAGGATTCATAAAGATTTCAATATATCCTCACTTAATGATAAATGACAGTATTTCCTATTGTGATTTAATTGATCAATATATTGTATCAATAAAACCAGTGCGTCAATGGATGGCGAAGGTCAATCAATCCATAGGTTTTTGTATTGTTGTTTTTGTGTTAAGATAAATAAGAAAAAATTATTAACTTTATCATTAATTATAGTTATAGAAACTCAAAGGTATGTGATATATCAAATAATAAATCAGAGTAAACATAGATATTATAAAATAAATTATTTGGGATATAGAATAGTGATAATAAGGTATTGTAATGATTCTAATGAAAGGAGTATTTGATATGAAGATAAAAAAATTTCTGATGTTTTTAACTTGTATATTAGCGGTAGTTATGTCGTTTTTTACATATAAGTATCAAAATTTAAGCTATTATTATAGATATAGTTCGTACAATGATTATATAACGTCTATTGAAGAAAAAGAAGTTATACCAATATGGGTTGAATTAATTGATCAAGATAAGAGTGCTGTTACAGATTTATTAATAAAAATGACAGAATTTTCTTTAGAAAATAATACTGACTATGTAATTGTGAAAAATGTTCATGAAGATTTTACAACAAACATAGATAAATTTTATTTATATGCACATCATGAGAATTTATATAATGATTTTAAAAATCGTGGTGTTAGTGAACTGGATTTTACTTCAATTCAACGACAGGGATACTATACAACAGATACAAGTGATAAAGATGCAACTGGTATTATTCATATCTTAGATAATCAGATTTTTAATCAACATAAATCTCATTCGCAATTTTTACCAGTTTTGCAAAGTGTTGATGAAATATATCAACAACAAAACTTTTATGTTTATTTTTATTCAGATAATGCAGCTGCTTTTACTTTAAAGATTGACGATTGGTTAAAAAATAATTATTCTGGGAAACTCCAATATATTAATGATATAGATCATTATCATGGTGCCGAATTAAATAGTTTTTCTGAAGAGAGTATGATGAAACTAAATAATATTTTAATTTGTATTGGTTTGGCATATGTTGTTTACTATATTATTTATTTTATGAAACAAAGAAAAAAATTTATGATTCAAAGAATGTATGGAAAAAGTATTTTGACTATTTTTTTAAAAGAATGTACTCAAACATTTATATTGACATTGGTGTTGTTTAATTTATGTTTATATATAAGTAATTATATGATAAGTCATTATCAAACTTTTCAAGATACTGAATTAAGATATATGCTTTATACAATGAGTTTAAGTATGGTTATAGGATTGTGTGTAGTTGGTATTTTACTGTATTTATTTATGATGAAATCAACTTCACTTAAAGAATTAAAGAGTGGTACGTCCTATAAGAAAAATTTATTTATAACTATGGCTTTAAAAGTTATTGTTATTACATTTATGTCAACTCCATTTATTACTTCATTTTCTAGTTTTATAACAAGTTCAAAAGAAGGTTATTTTTTGAATAAAAATTATGATTTAGTTGCTAAAAATTATTATCTTGATGGATCATTTGATGAAACTGAAAACAATCAAAAAGTGATGGAATATTATCTTAATAATGAAGGAATGTATTGTGATTTTATGACTGGTTATTCACAACAGTATGAATTTTTAAAGGAAACATTTCCTGAGGTGGATCAGGAACAGCTTAAAGAAAGCAGTGTGAATTATCCTGTAATTTATGCAAATCAAAATTATATATTACATCAAAATAAAATATATGATACTCAAAATCAGGAAGTAGATTTAAATCAATATTCAACTGATGTTTTATTAGTTCCCTCAAAATATATGGCTGAAGAATTAGAAAAGAGTATGTTAAGTTCGCAGGTTTCCATTGTAGAAATAAAAAATCCGGGTACGTTTATTAATTTTTTTGGTATAGAACCATTTACAATAACAAATCCAGTTATCTATTTGTGCAAAAATTATAATATTAATCTTAATATGAATATGTTGTATATACCAAAGAGTATTTCTTTACAAAATATTACTGAAAATATAAAGAAATTGACGGGAGAAAATCCTGTATTAGTTGATTTAGAAAAAAGAATTGAATCTAATTTTACTGATATTCAAAATCAAATATTAGAATTTGGAACTATTGTTATTCTTTATATGATTTTATTTGTTGGAATCATATATCAAACTGCATTTCTTTTTATTGAACAATATAAAAAGATACTTAGTATTTTATATGTGTTTGGTAAAAATCGCTATGAACGTTATTCTTTTTTAATGATAATGAGTTTAATTTTCTATTGTATTCCAATCATCATACAGTTATTAATGCATCAAATAACATTTTTATCAATATTATGCTTCAATATTGTTTGTATTGTGTTTGAGTGTATTTGTATATTAGTTTTTGTGAGATATTTAGAGAAAAATAGTGTGAGTGTAATATTGAAAGGAGAAGAAAAATTATGAGTGATGTTGTGAATGTGAAACATTTAGTAAAATCATTTGGAGAACATATTGTTTTGGACGATATTAATTTGTGTGTTAAAGAGAAAGAAATTTTTATTGTGACAGGACCCTCAGGTTGTGGAAAATCAACATTACTAAATATAATTGGTTTACTAGATCAACCTGATAGTGGAGAAATCATATTATTTGGAAATAAAAATATTAAACCATTTTCAAAAATGGCAGAAAAAGTATTAAAGAATAAAATAGGCTATCTTTTTCAAAATTTTGCATTATTAGAAAATGAATCAGTATATAGTAATTTAGAAATGATAATGGCTAATAAAGTGAAAAATAAGCGTGATGAAATTGCTTTGGCATTAGAGAAAGTTGGTTTAAAAGGATATGAAAAGAAAAAAGTTTATGAATGTTCTGGAGGAGAACAGCAACGTATTGCCTTAGCAAGGTTACTTTTAAAACCATGCGAGTTAATACTAGCTGATGAGCCGACAGGAAGTCTTGATCAACATAATAAAGAAGAAATTATTCAACTATTACTTAAATTAAATGAAGAAGGAAAAACAATCATTATGGTTACTCATGATAATGAATTATTGAAATATGCGACAAATGTGTATTCGTTTTGGAATGATTCTTTTTAATGAAAATAAAAAGATTTATTCTAATGTATTATATTTATTTAAAACGATGATATTAGAGAATATTTTGAGGAATCAATAATTATTGCTTTTATGTAGATTATCATTCTTATGAAATGATTCTTTAATTGATAAGAGTAAGAAGAGAGGAATGAAAACATGAAAAAGATATTAATCATTTATATTGTGTTTGTTGCTTCGCTTCTTTTTTATATGTCTTATGATTCATATAATTATATGAATTGTGCAAGGATAGCTAATATAAGTAATAAAATAACAGAAGAATTATTTATATGTAATATAGATGTGGATGATTCGTTAGCTATAGCAGAAGTATTTAATACAATAAATGAGTTTGCTTATAAAGAAAACACTGAATTTGTACTAAATGAAAATATTGTTGAAGATGATGGGACAATGCTTTATAACAAGTATCTATACGCTACTGATAATCAATGGATTTATGATACAGTGAGAATGACATCAGGTCAAAAAATTGACTTTATGAAAAAAGCTACTTCACAGGATTATTTATCTTCTAATAAAAATGACAAGCAAGCAAAGGGAACATTTAGTTCTTATGACAATACTTATTTTGCTTACGAAAATGAAGTTTACAGATTTTACAGTGCTAAATCAAGTGTTGAAAATATGAAAAGCAAATCATTTTCCGTAGATATGGTGGATGCTGAAAATGCGAATAAATTATCAGAACGACTTATTGAAAAATATGGCAATCATTTAAAATGTGAAGTCAATCATCCTTATGGCGGAAGTGAAAGTGATATATTAACTGTATATAGGTACTCAGATATTCAATTTGCATTTATATGTAGTTTTGCAATTATGGGAATTATGATGATTTGTATTATTACTAAAGATAAGCGAGAAATTCTCATTCGAAGAATGAATGGTAATAATGCATTTGGTATATGTATTCGCCTGTATTCTCAAACATTATTTGTTGATTTTGTTGTATTTGTTTTGACAATTATAATAATATGGTGCGTGTTAATTGGAAAGTGGGATAGTTATTACATTGAACTTTTCAATGATATGAAAAGATTTTCTACATATGCTTTTTTGTCTATTCCATGTTTATTAATTTTAAGTGGAGTTTATGTTCACTATACAGTTGATATAAGAGAATTAAAAAATAATCAGTCATTAAAGGTAATGAATAATTTAAACTATCTATTTAAGATAGGAATGAGTTTGTTTTTAATTGTGCCTTTTGTGACGAGTTTTCATGCAACCTTGCCACATATTATAAAATATCAGTATGTTCAATCAAATAAGGAAAAAATAGAACAGTATTGGCATTTTGCTTTTTCAGAGGCTTCACCAGAGGAAATGAATGAAATATATAAGAGTTGTTTATATGTTGACATGACAGATTATAGTCATATGAGCAAGATAAATGCTATTATGAAACCAGGTTATGATAGTGGTGAGGGAAATATGAGTGTACCCCTTGTTACGGTCAATGATAACTATTTAAAAGATTTTACTTTATTTGATTTAAACAATCAAAAAATTAACATTGCTTCTTTGCCTGAAAAGACAATGCTGATACCAGAGCAGTATCAGCATACAGAATTAACACCTTCGCAAATGTATGAAGCAGAAAATAAGATCATAGTTAAGAATACAGGAACTCATTATAATTTACAGGTGAGAGAAAGCAATTATAAGCTAGATAATCCAATTGTATTATTAATTCATGATTATAGCGGAGATGTTTCCTGGAATAATATTTATTTTAAGGCTGAAACAAAGCAAAAATATAATGAACTGCATAATTATATACAAAGCATTACGAAAAAGTCATATAAGTTATTAAATACATCTGCTGATATAACTCATTATACAATTAGCGCTCAACAAGTCTTTACTGAACTGTTCAGTAAACTGTTCATCTATGGTTTTGTATATTTGTTATTTATATTACAGTTTATGACATTGTATATTCAGGATTGTAGAAAAGAAATGAGTATTCAATACATGCTAGGCAAATCAAAATGGGATAGATATGGAAATATGTTTATTATTAATGTTTGTATTTATTTATGTATTATTTTATTAGGGGTATTGTGGCAGAATATAGCATTAAGTATGTGTTTAGAGTTTAGTGCTATCTTCTTTAGTTTTGACAGTTTGCTTATGTTTGTCTATATTAAACTGTTTGAAAAAAAGAGTATAGTTTTAAGTCTGAAAGGAGAATATTAATGGAAACAATAGTAAAATTAGAAAATATTAGTAAATCTTTTCAGGGAGTCGAAGTTTTAAAGGATTTGAATTTAACAATTCAAAAAGGAGAGTTTGTTGCAATTATAGGAGCATCAGGTTGTGGGAAATCAACATTGTTGAATATTATCGGTTTATTAGATAAACAAGATCAAGGAGACATGACTCTATTTGGAGAAAAGAATGTTAAACCTTTTAGTCATAAAGCCGAGATGATATTAAGAGATAGGATTGGATACTTGTTTCAAAATTATGCCTTAATAGAAAATCAGACAGTTGGCTATAATCTAGAGATTGTTTTTGATCATAAGGTAAAGAAGGAAGAAAAGAAACAGAAGATTCAAGAAGCCTTGGAAAAAGTAGGTCTAAAAGGAATAGAGAATAAGAAAGTTTTTAAATGCTCAGGAGGAGAACAACAAAGAATAGCCTTAGCACGATTGTTGATTAAACCATGTGATTTGGTTTTAGCAGATGAACCAACGGGGAATCTAGATATAGAAAATAGAGAAAAGGTCTTACAGATCCTAAAGGATTTAAATCAGCTAGGGAAAACAATTATCTTAGTCACACATGATTTAGATGTCGCAAAGGAATGTCAGAAAGTATTTAAAATGAGCAATCATCAAATTAAATATTAAAATACAATGGGATAAATAGTTCAAGTCTGGTCAAGAAAATTATTTATCCTTTTAAATTGTTTTAATGATGAATTTATAAATTGATAATCAGAAAAATGATATTCATAATATTTTATTTAAGTATAATAATATTTATCTGTTGATAGAAAATGATTTTTAAAGCAACAACAAATAGAATTTCATTTGTTATTGACATTGTTTTTATTTAAAAAGTTAGTTTTTTTATGAAAATACGAAAAAACATATAATCAATTTTACAAAACTAAAAATTCACAAACTAAAAAATAAAAATAGTGTTGACTAAAAAATGGAAAAGGTATATGATATATCCAACAACCCTATAGTAAATACAAAGATAGGAAATAGTAGATAGTGTAAGATGCGTAGAGAGATTTCGGTTGGTGAAAGAAATCGTGATGACATTATTGAACTCATCCTTGAGTGGAGCACTGAAACAGTAGGAGTAAGCTGCTACGGAACTTGCGACCGTTATCACGCTAGAGTATGAACTTAAAATAAGCGTACTTGATAAGGTTATTGCTGTGAGGCAATAATAAATATGAGGTGGAACCACGAAGTGAATAACTCTCGTCCTCTATTATGAATTTGTTTTCATAATGAGGAGCGAGATTTTTTATTATATAGGGATAGGAGGTAGAAACATGAATTATAAAAAGTATAAGAAGTTTGAAACAATTAAATTGAAAGATCGTACATGGCCTGATAAAGAAATTGAAAAGGCTCCAACTTGGTGTTCAGTTGATTTACGTGATGGAAATCAAGCATTAATTACACCAATGAAAATTGAAGAAAAAGTGGAAATGTTTCAATTATTGGTGGATTTGGGATTTAAAGAAATTGAAGTTGGTTTTCCTTCTTCATCACAAATTGAATATGATTTTTTAAGATTATTAATTGATGAACATTTGATTCCTGATGATGTAACAGTTCAGGTATTAACTCAAGCAAGAGAACATTTGATTAGAAGAACTTTTGAATCATTAAAAGGTTTGGATAAAGCTATTGTTCATATTTATAATTCAACATCTGTTCTTCAAAGAGATGTGGTTTTTGGTAAAAGTAAAGAAGAAATTAAACAAATTGCTGTGGAAGGTACAAAATTAGTGAGAGAATTATCACAGGAATTTGATGGAAAAGTGATTCTTGAATATTCACCAGAAAGTTTTACAGGAACGGAAGTTGATTATGCATTAGATGTTTGTGAAGCAGTGATGGATACATGGGGAGCCTCAAAAGAAAACAAGGTGATTATTAATTTGCCTTCAACTGTTGAAATGGATACACCAAATGTTTATGCAGATCAAATTGAATGGATGTGTCGCAATTTTAAAGATCGAGAACGTGTTATTGTGAGTTTACATCCTCATAATGATAGAGGTTGTGGTGTGGCTACAACAGAACTTGGTTTATTAGCAGGTGCTGATAGAGTGGAAGGAACTTTATTTGGTAATGGTGAAAGAACAGGGAATGTTGATATTATTACTTTGGCATTAAATATGTATACACATGGAATTGATCCTTGTCTTGAATTAAGTCATATGAATCATATTAAAGCAATCTATGAAAAGGATACGAAGATGGAAGTACCACCACGTCATCCATATGCTGGACAACTTGTCTTTACAGCTTTTTCTGGCAGTCATCAGGATGCAATTAATAAAGGTATGTATGCTTATCATCAAAGAGGTGGCGAGATTTGGGAAGTCCCTTATTTACCAATCGATCCTGCTGATTTGAATAGACAGTATGAACCAATTGTGCGTATTAATTCGCAGTCAGGTAAAGGCGGTGTTGCCTTTGTAATGGATACTGTTTTTGGATATCATTTACCAAAAGCATTGCAGGCTGATTTTGCTAAAGCTATTCAAAATATTAGTGAAACGGAAGGAGAAGTCTCACCTGAGAGAATTTATGATACCTTTAAGAAAGAATATATTGATAATGAAGAACCATATAAATTTATTAGACAGAAATTAATTGATATTAGTGATGATGATAGTGAATTTGAAAGAAGAGCAGAAGTCACAATTGAAGATCATGGTGAAGTGAAAACATTGGTTGGCTATGGAAATGGACCAATTGACGCAGTTAAAAATGCTTTGAATTCTTCCGATGATTTCTTATATACACATTTGTTGGATTATAGTGAACATGCATTGACTTCAGGATCATCAGCAAAAGCAGCAGCTTATGTTCAGTTACGTCCAAAAGGAAGTTCAGTCTGTGAATATGGTGTTGGTGTTCATGCAAATATTACGACTGCAACAATTAAAGCAATGATTTCGGCTATGAACCGTATTCATAAAATATTAAAGAAAGAAGGATAAGGTATGGAAAAACTCATTTTATCAATTCTTGTCCATGATAGTGCTGGAGTTCTTACAAGAGTCAGTAGTTTATTTGCCCGACGTGGTTATAACATTGATAGTTTAACAGTTGGAACAACAAGTACAGAAGGCATTTCGAGAATGACAGTTGTTGCTCATGGAGATCAGCTGATTCTTGAACAAATTGAAAAGCAATTAAGAAAGTTAGAAGATGTGATTGAAATCTTTGCATTACCTCGTAGTTCATCGGTTTATCGTGAATTATTGTTAGTAAAGGTGGAAGCGGATCAATCAACAAGAGCAGATATTGTTTCAATTGTTGATATCTTTAGAGCAAAGATTGTTGATGTATCACCTGATTCAATGGTTGTTGAAGTGACAGGTGATCATAGTAAGATTGATGGCTTATTAGCCATGTTAGATGGTTTCAATATTGTTGAGATCGTACGTACTGGTTTAGCTGGTATTTCAAGAGGTCTTAGTGATTTTGATATAAAAAAATATGAAAAAGAATAAATAGGGGGTCAAAAAAAATGGCAAAAATTTTCTATGAATCTGATTGTGATTTATCTTTATTAGATGGTAAAACAGTAGCAATCATTGGGTATGGTTCACAAGGACATGCTCATGCATTAAACTTAAAGGAATCTGGAGTTAACGTTATTATTGGATTATATGAAGGATCTAAATCTTGGGCAAAAGCTGAAGCACAAGGATTTGAAGTTTATACTTCAGCAGAAGCTGCTAAAAAAGCAGATATTATCATGATTTTAATTAATGATGAATTACAGGCAAAATTATATAAAGAATCAATTGAACCAAACTTAGAAGAAGGAAATATGTTGATGTTTGCTCATGGTTTCAATATTCATTTTGGACAAATTGTTCCACCTAAGAATGTTGATGTCACTATGGTTGCTCCAAAAGGACCTGGACATACTGTACGTAGTGAATATCAAGCAGGAAAAGGTGTTCCTTGTTTAGTAGCAGTTGAACAAGATGCAAGTGGTAGAGCACAAGATATTGCTTTAGCTTACTCATTAGGTATTGGTGGAGCAAGAGCAGGGGTACTTGAAACAACATTTAGAACTGAAACTGAAACTGATTTATTTGGTGAACAAGCTGTTTTATGTGGTGGTGTTTGTGCTTTAATGCAAGCTGGATTTGAAACATTAGTAGAAGCTGGATATGATGAAAGAAATGCATATTTTGAATGTATTCATGAAATGAAATTAATCGTTGATTTAATTTATCAATCTGGATTTGAAGGTATGAGATATTCTATCTCTAATACAGCTGAATATGGTGATTATATTACAGGACCAAAAATCATTACAGAAGATACAAAGAAAGCTATGAAGAAAATCTTGTCAGATATTCAAGATGGTACATTTGCAAAAGATTTCTTATTAGATATGTCAGAAGCTGGTGGACAAGCTCACTTCAAAGCAATGCGTAAAAAAGCAACTGAACATATTTCAGAAAAGACTGGTAAAGAAGTTAGAAAATTATATAGCTGGTCTGATGAAGATAAATTAATTAATAACTAATCAATAACACACACTTTGTGTGTGTTCAGTAAAGAGTCTTTGACTCTTTAGTGATGACATACAAAGAATTAAAGGGGGAAATAATTATGTCGATGACAATGACACAAAAGATATTGGCTGATCATGCAGGATTAAAGGAAGTGGTTGCAGGTCAATTAATAGAAGCAAAATTGGATATCGTCATGGCTAATGATATTACAGGACCAATGGCATTACCTATTTTTAAACAGATGGCTGATCATGTCTTTGATAAGGATAAAGTTGTTTTGGTACCAGATCATTTTACGCCTAATAAAGATATTAAATCAGCAGAAAATTCTAAAGCAATTAGAGAATTTTCATTGAATCAATGTTTAACTCATCATATGGAACAAGGAAAATGTGGTGTTGAGCATGCGATTTTACCTGAACGTGGGATTGTAGTGGCAGGTGAATGTATTATTGGTGCTGATTCTCATACTTGTACTTATGGAGCATTAGGAGCATTTTCTACAGGTGTTGGAACAACTGATATTGCAACAGGTATGGCAACTGGTGAATTATGGTTTAAAGTTCCAAATGCTATTCAATTTGTATTAAAAGGAAAACCTCAACCTTATGTAAGTGGAAAAGATGTTATTTTACACATTATTGGAAAAATCGGTGTAGATGGAGCTTTATATAAATCAATGGAATTTACAGGTGAAGGTGTTGCAGAACTTTCAATGGATGATCGTTTTACTATCTGTAATATGGCTATTGAAGCGGGAGCAAAAAATGGTATTTTCCCTGTTGATGAAAAAACAAGAGAATATATGAAGAAACATTCAAAGAAAGAATATAAGGAATATATGGCTGATGAAGATGCTGTATATGATGAAGTGATTGAAATTGATTTGTCTCAAATTGTACCAACTGTAGCATTCCCACATTTACCTGGAAATGCACATACAATGGATGAAATTAATAATGAAGAAAAGATTATGATTGATCAAGTTGTGATTGGTTCTTGTACGAATGGAAGAATGAGTGATTTACGTAAAGCAGCAGCTATTTTAAAAGGAAAACAAGTTGCTCATCATGTGCGTGTTATGGTCATTCCAGCAACTCAAAAAATCTTTGTACAATGTATTCAAGAAGGATTAGCAGAGATTTTCGTAGAAGCAGGATGTGCTTTTAATACACCAAGTTGTGGACCATGTATGGGTGGACATATGGGTGTTATGGCAAAAGGCGAAAAGTGTGTTTCAACAACAAATCGTAACTTTGTTGGAAGAATGGGTGATACAGAAGCCTTGATTTATTTAGCTTCACCTGAGGTTGCAGCAGCCAGTGCAATTGCAGGTTATATTGCTGATCCAAGAAAGGTGGGAGAATAATGAAAGCAAATGGAACTGTCTTAAAATATGGAGATAACGTTGATACTGATGTTATTATCCCAGCAAGATATTTGAATTCTTTTGATGCAAAAGAATTAGCAAGTCATGCAATGGTAGATATTGATCCAACTTTTGTAGAACGTTTAAAACCAGGTGATATTATGGTGGCAGGAAAGAACTTTGGTTGTGGTTCTTCTCGTGAACATGCACCTTTGGCATTGAAAACAGCAGGAGTGAGTTGTGTAATAGCAAAGTCTTTCGCAAGAATTTTCTACCGTAATTCTATTAATATTGGATTTCCAATATTAGAATGTGATGATGCAGCTCAGGATATTGAAGAAGGCGATCAAGTTGAAATAGATTTTGATAGTGGTAAAATATACAATCAAACAAAGAATAAAGAATATCAGGCACAACCTTTCCCTGAATTTTTACAAAATATGATTAAAGCAAATGGCTTAGTTAATTATGTCAATGAAAAAAAGAGGGGGTAAATGAATGGAAAAGAATATAACTGTTATTAAAGGTGATGGCATTGGACCAGAAATTGTCGATGTTGCACTCAAGGTTTTAGATGCCATTGGTAAAAAATATAAACATACTTTTCACTATCAGGAAGTTTTAATGGGTGGAGCTTCAATTGATGTTTATGGCGTCCCTTTAACTGATGAAGCAATTGCTATTGCTAAAAACAGTGATGCTGTTTTATTAGGGTCAATTGGTGGTGATACCAATACTTCTCCATGGTATCAATTAGAACCATCTTTAAGACCAGAAGCAGGATTATTGAAGATTCGAAAAGAATTAGGATTATTTGCAAATTTAAGACCAGCTTATTTATATGATGAATTAAAAGGAGCTTGTCCTTTAAAAGAAGAAATCACTGAAGGTGGTTTTGATATGATGATTATGCGTGAGTTGACAGGTGGTTTATATTTTGGAGAAAGAGAAACCAAAGAAATCAATGGTGAAATAGTGGCTCATGATAATTTAGTTTATAGTGAATCTGAAATACGTAGAATTGCTAAACGTGGATTTGATATTGCAATGAAGCGTCGAAAAAAAGTCACAAGTGTTGATAAGGCGAATGTTTTGGATACATCACGTTTATGGCGTAAAGTTGTTAATGAGGTTGCAAAAGATTATCCAGAAGTAACATTAGAACATATGTTAGTTGATAATGCTGCAATGCAGTTAGTGAAAGATCCACGTCAATTTGATGTGATTTTAACAGAAAATATGTTTGGTGATATTTTAAGTGATGAAGCCAGTATGGTGACAGGATCAATAGGAATGTTATCAAGTGCATCATTAAGAGAAGATCATTTAGGAATGTATGAACCAAGTCATGGAAGTGCACCAGATATTGCAGGAAAGGATATTGCTAATCCTATTGCAACAGTTTTATCAGCTGCTATGATGTTAAGATATTCATTTGATATGGATGAAGAAGCAAAGAATATTGAAGATGCTATTGAGAAAGTATTGAAGGCAGGATATCGTACAGTTGATATTATGTCAGCTCATCAACATCAAGTCTCATGTTCAAAAATGGGTGATTTGATTATTGAAAATTTATAATGGGGAGGTCACATATGAAAAGTGATAATGTCAAAAAAGGTGTTGAAAGAGCACCGCATAGATCTTTATTTAACGCATTAGGAATGACAGAAGAAGAATTATCAAGACCCTTAATTGGAGTTGTCAATTCATATAATGAAATTGTTCCTGGACATATGAATTTAGATAAAATTGCTGAAGCCGTTAAAAAAGGTATTTATTTAGCTGGTGGGACACCAATTGAAGTTCCTGCGATTGCCGTTTGTGATGGAATTGCGATGAATCATACAGGAATGAAATATTCTTTAGTGACAAGAGAATTGATTTGTGATAGTACAGAATGTTTAGCAAATGCTCATCAATTTGATGGTCTTGTCATGATTCCAAATTGTGATAAAAATGTGCCTGGATTATTAATGGCAGCAGCACGTATCAATATTCCAACAATCTTTGTAAGTGGCGGTCCAATGTTAGCAGGACGTCGTGTTGATGGACAACAGACATGTTTATCTTCATTGTTTGAAGCTGTTGGGCAATTTAATTCTGGTAAAATTACTGAAGAAAAATTAAAAGAAATAGAAGAAAAAGCATGTCCAACATGTGGATCTTGTTCAGGTATGTATACCGCTAATTCAATGAACTGTTTAACAGAAGTTTTAGGAATGGGATTAAAAGGAAATGGGACAATTCCAGCAGTTTATAGTGAAAGAATTAGACTTGCAAAACATGCTGGTATGCAAATCATGAAATTGATTGAAAAAGATATTAAACCAAGAGATATTATGAATGAAAAAGCATTTATGAATGCTTTAACTGTAGATATGGCTTTAGGGTGTTCAACAAACTCAATGTTACATTTACCTGCCATTGCTTATGAAGCAGGAGTGGAATTGAATTTGGAAATTGCGAATGAAATTAGTAAGAAAACACCTAACTTATGTCATTTAGCACCTGCTGGAGATACATTTATTGAAGATTTAAATGAAGCTGGTGGTGTCTATGCCGTGATGAATGAATTAGATAAATTAGGCATCTTGAATACTGATGTATTAACATGTACAACAAAAACATTAAAAGAAAATATTGCTGGTTGTGTCAATCTAGATGAAAAGATTATTCGACCAGTAACCAATCCATATAGTCAAACTGGTGGAATTGCTGTTTTGAAAGGAAATTTAGCACCTGATAGTTGTGTTGTTAAGCAAAGTGCGGTTGCACCAGAAATGATGCAACATAAAGGACCAGCAAGAGTCTTTGATTGTGAAGAGGATGCAATTGCTGCTATTCGTGCTGGTAAAATTGTTGCTGGTGATGTTGTTGTTATTCGTTATGAAGGACCTAAAGGTGGTCCAGGAATGCGTGAAATGTTATCACCAACAAGTGAAATTGCAGGGATGGGCTTAGATAAAGATGTGGCTTTAATTACTGATGGTCGTTTCTCAGGGGCAACACGTGGTGCTTCAATTGGACATGTTTCACCTGAAGCAGCTGTTGGAGGTCCGATTGCTTTTGTTAAAGAAGGCGATATGATTGATATTGATATTATTAATCATAAAATTGAGTTGTTGATTAGTGATGAAGAAATGGCAGAAAGAAAGAAAAATTTCAAACCAAAGACTCCAGAGGTCAAAGGATATCTTAAAAAATATGCATCAATGGTGACTTCTGCTAATACTGGAGCTGTATTGAAAGTAAAAGAATAAAGAAGAGGAGGAAGAACTATGGAAATGAAAGGATCAGATATTGTTGTTGAGTGTTTACTTGAACAAGGGGTTGAAACTGTGTTTGGGTATCCTGGTGGCACAATTCTAGAAATCTATGATAGTTTATATAAATATCAGGATAAGATTAACCATGTCTTGACTTCTCATGAACAAGGGGCTTCACATGCGGCTGATGGTTATGCACGTGCAACTGGTAAAGTTGGAGTTTGTATGGCAACGAGTGGTCCTGGAGCAACAAATCTTGTCACAGGTATTGCTACAGCACAAATGGACTCAATTCCACTTGTTGCGATTACTGCCAATCAGGCAGTTTCATTGCTAGGAAAAGACAGTTTTCAGGAAGTAGATATTGCTGGAGTGACAATGCCAGTAACAAAACATAATTTCATTGTTAAAAAAGTAGAAGACTTGGCACCAACAATTCGTAAAGCTTTCCAAATTGCAAAAGAAGGAAGACCAGGAGCTGTCCTTGTTGATATTACAAAAGATGTGACTTTAGCACATTGTGAATATGTACGAACAGAACCAGAAAAAATTGAAAGAAGAAGTTACACATATCCAACATCAACAATTAAACAGGCTATTGAAATGATAGAAGCCAGTGAAAAACCATTTGTTTTTGTTGGAGGCGGTGCTGTTGCTGCTAATGCTTCTGTTGAATTAAGAGAATTTGTTGAGAAAATTGATGCACCAGTTACAGATTCATTGATGGGAAAAGGTGCTTTTGATGGAACAAATCCTCGTTATACAGGAATGTTAGGAATGCATGGAACAAAAGCAAGTAATCTAGGTGTTTCTGAATGTGATTTATTAATTGTTGTTGGGGCAAGATTTAGTGATCGTGTTACAGGAAATACTAAGAAATTTGCAAGACATGCGAAAATTATTCATATTGATGTTGATGCAGCAGAAATCAATAAGAATGTTGTTGTGGATTTAGGTATTGTTGGTGATGCAAAAAGTGTTCTTAGTGCACTTAATTTGTTGTTAAAACAACAAAACCATCCACAATGGTTAAAAGAAATTAGAGCCTTAAAAGATCAATATCCATTAACATATAATCCTGATATTTTAACAGGTCCTTATGTTATTGAACAAATTGAAGCTTTAACTGATAATAATGCGATTATCTGTACAGAAGTAGGTCAAAATCAAATGTGGGCTGCTCAATATTATCATTATAAAAGACCACGCCAATTTATTTCGAGTGGTGGACTTGGAACAATGGGTTATGGTTTAGGAGCATCAATGGGTGCAAAATATGCAAAACCTGATCAGTTTGTTTTTAATATCGCTGGTGATGGATGTTTTAGAATGAATATGAATGAATTAGCCACTGCATCTCGTTATAATGTCCCTATTATTGAAGTTATTTTAAATAACCATGTTTTAGGGATGGTTAGACAATGGCAAACTTTATTTTATGGTAAACGTTATTCAGCAACGATTTTAGATGATAAAGTTGATTTTTGTAAAGTTGCTGAAGGTTTAGGATGTAAAGCTATTAAGGTCACAACAAAAGAACAAGTTGTGCCAGCACTTCAAGAAGCAATGGATCATAATGGACCAGTTGTGATTGAATGTGTCATTCAAGAAGATGATAAAGTATTCCCAATGGTAGCACCTGGTGCAGCTATTGATGAAGTCTTTGATCAAGATGACGTAAATGAATAATTGAAAAATGGTTGATGATGAAAATCATCAACCATTTTACATTTCTAATAAGAATTTAGAAGTGTCAGTCAATATGTTTGCTGAAAGCATTTGATAATAAGTTGCGCTGTGCTATAATATGAGTACGGAAGTCTTCAAGGATTAAATGAATATACATGTCTGATATATCTATTTGAGGTTCAGATACTGAATCCACTGATCAGGTCAATAGGACATAAATTAAAGCAGCTCAGATACAGAAGGACAAGACTGCTTCATAGAATAGAAAAGCTTGAAAAGAGGATGAAGCAGATTTGCTTTCATAAAAACAGGTATATGAAGATAACGGGAAGAAGTCAGGGCAGATACTGCAACAATCTGTCCAAGTATGACCATGAAAAGAAGACTTGAAAAAGTTCTTATGAGAAAAAGAGAAATTGAAAATGATGGAAATGAAATTTAGGGCAATCATTATTGCTCTTTTTATGTCTGTTTTTAGCAGTTATCTGATGATAAGTCAAAGTTATTAAGTGTGTTAGTTTTGAAACATAATAATTTTATTAGAAAGATAAAACATAGTTAATTTCATATAAATGAACATAATGAACCTAAAAAACTGTACTATAGTTAAACTCTTTAGTACAATAAAGTAAATTAGGTAAGAGGAGAGATGTATTATGGGGCTTCTTGATATAGCTAGCAGTAGAACTATTAGTAGAGGATTTGATTATTATTTTAATGATTATGTGAAAGATGTTAAACAAATTAATGATTACGAATATGAAGGATATGTCAAAGGAAGTTTAAATGAACCTTATTTTGTTCATATAAATATCAAACATCCTAAAAAATCGTATTGCAATTGTCCTTTTGCTAATGGAAATCGTATTTGTAAACATATGATTGCTTTATATTTCACAGTATTTGAAGATGAGGCAAATGAATATGAAGAATGGCTGAATAGTAGCTATGATGAATATGATGAGTATGACGAATATGAATATGATGATTATTCAATAGAGAATAGTTTTAAAGAACCATTATTTTTTAATCAAGTTTTAGATAACTATCTTGATTCCTTGTCTGCCACTCAACTTAAAACCACACTCAAAGAAATACTTTTAAAAGACAAAGAAAGTACGTATTTTCAATATCTAAAAGATTATTATAAAACATATTTAGGTCAAGATTGTTCTGACTTATATTTCTTAGATTATTTAAATAATAAAATAGAGGAAATAATATCATTTCATGATTATGATTATTATGATTTCTCCCAAAAAATTTTAACAAGAAAAGATAAAGAAAAACTGATCAAGTTATATAATGAAAAACAGAATAGAAGTATTATTGAACAAATGATTTTAAAACCTAAACTCGCAGTTTTTGATGATTATCGTCATATAGTCTTATCATTAAAAAATCAGATAGAGGAAAAGACATTAAAAAATTTTTCAGAATTATTAACTTCTTACTTTGATACACTCAAAAGTTATAGAATTAGAAATACAATTCCTAAATCAAATGTTTTAATTATTCTGGATATGATTAATAATTATTCAATCCATAACCAAGCAGAATCTTTATTAAAAAATGCTAAGTATATAGAATATATAGAATATTTAATAAAGAATTCTATAGATGTTCATTTGTTATATGAAAATTTTATACAAGTTATTCAAAAGAATTATTTTAAAAATAAGGAGTATATACCAGATATATTATTAGCATTTTATGTAAATGATAAAAATAATCAAGAAAAATTCAAACAATATATGATTTATAAATTTTTAGCAAATGGAGATTCAATAAGTTTAAGGTATTTAATGACATGTCATGATTTTTATAAAATATTTGATGAATTAGAATCAAAAATGAAAAATCCTTATTTATTAGCAAAATTATATGCTGGCAGTCATAAAATAGATAAATTATGGTCATTATTAAACCAAGATTATAATCAAAACTATTTATATGAATACGTTGAAGAATTAAAGGATGAGTATCAGGATAAATTGTATGAAATTTTTATAAATCATTTTTATGAGACTTTAAAAGAAGGAAAATCAAGAGAAGTTTATCGAAAAGCAGTTAAAGATATAAAGGTTATTTATAAGTTAAATGATGGTCATCAATTGGTTGATGGCATTATAGAAGATTTAAAGAATTCTAATTATAAAAAATGTGTTGCTTTGTTTGATGAAATCAAAAAAGCATATGAAGTTATTTGAAAGTATTGAAATAAAATAATGGAAAGAAAAGGTAGATAATTGAATGAAATTTGAAGATAGAGTATTAAAATATGAATTTCAATTGAATGATACAGATGATGAAATTATAGACTACATAAGAAAGAATAAGCAGCAAATCAATAAATTATCCATCCAAAAGATAGCAAGTGATCTTTATACAGTTCCTAACTCAGTTATGCGTCTTGCTAAGAAATTAGGATATACAGGGTTTTCTCAACTTAAGGTTTTAATTCAACAAGAAGAAAATGATGAAGATCAAATTGCAAAATCTCAAATTCCAAAGAATGTTATTAAAACAATCGAATTAATAGATTATAATAAACTTTATGATGCTGCTAAGAAAATGAAAATATGCAAAACTATTCATTTCCTAGGAGTAGGGGATTCTTTGTCTTATTGTGAAATGATGGTAAGACATGTGAGGTGTCTGGATAAGCGTGCTGAATATTATCAGAGTTATCATGATATTGATTTTCAATCAAGACATTGTGATAAAAATGACCTGTTGTTTATTATTAGTGCAAGTGGTGAGAATCAAAGGTTAATTGAAGTTGCTAAGGATGCTAAAGAAAGAGGGATCATAACAATTGGAGTGACTCATTTTAGTAAAAACGGGTTGAGTCAGGCTGTAGATATACCATTATATTTCTATGGTGAACCCAGAAAAGTAAATGGTTATAACGTAAATGATAGAACAGGTTTGATGATTCTATTAAGAGAATTAAGTGAAGTTTTTTGGAGAATTTACTGTGTATAAATACACAGTATTTTTTCTTTTTTGGTAAATATGGTGGAAATATAAGGAAATTTCTGTGTATAAATTTGAATATGATATGATAGTCATTGTAAAGAAGACATGTCGAAAAATTGCGAAGAGGAGAGAGAAGATGAAATTATCTGCACTAACAAGTGAATCATTAATTACATTAAATAATGATTTACAAACAAAAGAAGATGTTATTAGGACTTTGATTTCAATGTTATATAAGGAAGGCAAGATTACAGATGAAGAAAAATTTCTAGCTGCGGTCATGGAACGAGAAGAAGTTACACCAACTGGTATTGATTCTGGTTTAGCAATTCCGCATGGGAAGTCATCTGCTGTTAAAGAAGCATCATTTGCTGTGATGACATTAAATAAACCAATCTTAAATTGGGAAAGTGTTGTAGAGACAAATAAGGTACAATATATATTCTTATTAGCCATTCCACAAAATGACGAAGGGTCAACTCAGATGCAACTGTTAGCTGAAATGATGACAAAGATGTCTAATGAAACTTATACAAAGAAGTTATTTGCTTCATCAACAGTTTCTGAGTTTTATCAAAATTTAGATATAGATACAAATCCTCAAGACATTAGAATGTTCGATAAATCTATAGTTGCTGTAACAGCATGTGCTGCAGGAATTGCTCATACTTATATGGCTGCTGAAGCATTGGTAAAAGCTGGACAGGAAATGGGTGTCAATGTATTTGTCGAAAAACAAGGGGCTAATGGTATAGAAGATAGACATACAAATGCTCAATTAAAAAGTGCATCCGCAGCTATTTTTGCTGTTGATGTTGCAGTTAAGGAAGAAGAACGATTCTCACATTTACCAATTGTCAGAACAAAGGTTTCTGCCCCATTAAAGCAAGCTAAAGAAATTATTCAAGAAGCATTGGATAAAGCAGAGAAAACAAAGCGTGGTGAATTTGTGGAACATGATGATAAAGAAGAAAAAGGTTTTGTTGAAACTGTTAAAGAATCAGTTATGACTGGTATTAGTCATGTTATTCCATTGATTGTTGCTGGTGGTATGATTGCTGCAATCTGTGTCATTGGTGCAAGATTGTTTGGATTTACAGATTTATTAACAACTGAAGGAACATGGCTGTTCCAGATTAAAGCAATGGGGAATGGTCTTTTAGGGACATTGATGGTACCAGTATTAGCTGCTTATATGGCATATAGTATTGGGGATAAACCTGCTTTGGCAGCTGGATTTGCTGCTGGGTTGTGTGCAAATATGGTTAATGGTGGTTTCCTTGTTGGAATGTTAGGAGGAATCTTAGCAGGATATACAATCAGATATTTAAAGAAATATATTCCTGCAAAAGGGACATTTGCTGGATTTGTCAGTTTTGTTGTTTATCCAGTATTCTCATGTCTAATTGTTGGAGTCATCTTACTTCTCATTGTTGGTAAGCCTGTTGCATTTATCAATGAAACTCTTGTTAATGTTCTTGGTGGTTTATCAGGTTCAAATGCTGCATTGCTAGGAATTGTTTTAGGAATTATGGTTTCATTTGATTTAGGTGGACCAGTGAATAAAGCAGCTTATGCATTCTGTGTTGCAGCTATGGCAGAAGGTGTACTCATGCCGTATTGTGCATTTGCATCTATTAAAATGGTTTCAGCATTTGCAGTAACATTTGCGACAAAATTTAAAAAAGATTTATTTACACCTGAAGAAAGAGAAGTTGGGAATTCTACTTGGTTATTAGGATTAGCTGGTATTACTGAAGGGGCTATTCCATTTATGATGGCTGATCCGATTCGTGTTATTTTCTCATTATGTACTGGTTCAGCAGTTTGTGGTGCAATTGTTGCTATGTTTAATATTGGATTAGATGTTCCAGGAGCTGGAATTTTCTCAATCTTTGTATTAACGGCTGATAATATGCCTGTGGCTATGTTCGTATGGTTCTTTGCTGCTGTTTTAGGAGCAATAATCTCAGCTGCATTATTAATCATTACAAGAAAACAAAAACTAAAGAAAGTCTAGAGGAAGAAAAAGAAAATGGCAAAACAAGTACATATCGTTCCTCATATGCACTGGGATCGTGAATGGTATTTCTCAGCAGAAGAGTCAAAGTTATTATTAATTAATAATATGGAAGAAATCTTTGAAAGATTAGAAAATGATCCTCATTATCCTACATATACAATGGATGGTCAAACTTCTATATTAGAAGATTACTTAGCGATGATGCCACAAAACAAAGAAAGATTAAAGAAGTTAGTTCAAGATGGCCGATTAATTATCGGCCCTTGGTATACACAAACAGATGAAATGGTTGTTGGTGGTGAATCCATTGTACGTAATTTGTTATATGGATATAAAGATTGTCAAGAGTTTGGTGAATGTATGAATATAGGGTACTTACCTGACTCTTTTGGACAATCAGGACAAATGCCAATGATTCTTAATGGTTTCAATATCTATCGGAGTATGTTTTGGCGTGGTACAAGTGAAAGAATGGGAACAAATAAAACAGAATTTTATTGGAAAAGTGATGATGGAAGTCAAGTTTTAACACAATTATTACCTCTTGGTTATGCAATTGGAAAATATTTACCAACGGACTTTAATGAATTGAAAATACGTTGTGATAAATATATGCCTGTTTTAGATCGAGGAGCATCTACTGATCATATACTGATTCCTAATGGTCATGATCAAATGCCATTACAAAAGAATATTAAAGATGTGATAGAACAACTTCATAACATATATCCTGATAAACAATTCTTTTTAAGTAGTTATGATCAGCTTTTTCAAGAATTAGAAAAGAAAAATGATTATGATACAATTTATGGAGAATTATTGGATGGAAAATATATGCGCATTCATCGTTCTATTTTCTCATCACGTAGTGATCTAAAATCAATGAATACACTACTGGAAAATAAAATGACAAACATCTTAGAACCACTTGCTAGTATTGCTTATTCATTAGGTTTTGAATATTATCATGGGGCTATTGAATTAATATGGAAAGAAATGATGAAAAATCATGCACATGATTCCATAGGATGCTGCTGTAGTGATAAAGTTCATTCTGAAATTATGAATCGTTTTATTATTGTGAATGAAAAAATAGATAGGCTTGTAGATTTTTATAAGAGAAAAATAACAGATGCTATTGATATGAAAATATCATTAGATAAATTAACAGTGTTTAATTTATTGCCTTATTCAAGAACACAAGTCATTGAAGCAGAAGTCACAACAAGAATGAAAGGATTTCAGTTAATGGATGAGACTGAACAGGAAATCTCTTATATTATTGTGCATCAGGAGGTTGTTGATGCTGGTTTAATTGATAGACAAATTGTTCATTATGGAAATTATGATCCTTTTGTCAAATATACAATTCAATTTATTCAAGAGATTCCATCAATGGGATATAAAACTTTCTTTATAAAAGAATCTGAAAAGGAAAAAGAAATCCAAGTCCAACAATGTCAAAATCTTGAAAATGAATTTTATCATATTCAATGTCATTCTAATGGAACAATCGATATTTATGATAAACAAAATAATTATCAATATAACAATGTTCTGTTATTAGAAGATGGTAGTGATGATGGAGATGGATATGATTATTCACCTTTAAAAGATGATTATGTTTTGACATCTCAAGATGTGAAAGCCAATATTTCTATACAAAAAAATGGATATAAAACAACTGCCATTATTGAATATGATTTTGATTTACCACGAGATTTACAGTCAAGGAGATTACGAAAAAAGGATGGTTCTATACATGTTAAATTGAATATAGAGCTGAAAGAAAAAAGTTCTTATATTGATATTCAAGTACATATTGATAATAAGATTAAAGATCATCGTTTGCGTGTATTGATTCCAACGTCTCTTCAAGGAAAGATGAGTGTCAGTGATCATCAATTTGGAATGATGAAACGTCCTGTTTATGATGATGCTATGAAAGTGTGGGAAAAAGAAAAATGGTCAGAGAGACCTGATTCTATTTATCCTATGTTATCATATGCTGCTATTGAAAATAGTCATATTGCTGCTATTACTAATTCTATAAGAGAATATGAAGTGACTGGTCAAGATGATAATACCTTAGCATTAACACTTTATCGTAGTGTAGGCTATCTAGGAAAAGCAGACTTAGTGAGAAGACCAGGAAGACCATCAGGAATTAAAATGGAAACACCAGATTCTCAATTATTAAAAGAAATGACTTTTCACTTTGCATTAACAACATATCAACAAGAAGAAGACTTATCGCTTATTGCTAAAGATTATCTTACACCATTTATTTCTTATCATAAAATGCCATATAATGCTATGAAGTTAAACGATGTTGATTTTCGAACTCCTTATAACTATTCTTTATTCCAACAATTAAATGATAATGTAACATTAAGCACATTAAAAAAAGCTGAAAATGAAGATGCACTTCTTATTCGTGTCTTTAATACAAAACAAGATAATCAATCACTTCTAATGAATATTGCATTAGATCAAAGCGTTAATTTAAATGAAGAATATATACCATTCGATAATGACATTAAACATAATCAAGTGAAATCTTTCTTAATTAAAAAATCATGAAAATTGTTATAGCATGTGATTCATTTAAAGAAAGTATGAGTGCAAGAGAAGCTTGTCATGCAATAGAAAAAGGAATTAGGGCAGTTAATCAAACAGCAGACTGTCTTTGCATTCCTATGGCTGATGGTGGTGAGGGAACAACTGAAGTTTTAATGAATGCTATTGAAGCATTACCATGTTTTGTAAAAGTTCAAAATCCATTTGGGCAAGAGATTGATGCTATATATGGTATGAATAAAGAAGGTGTTGCTATTATGGAAGTCGCAGCAACATGTGGTATTGATTTAATCTCTCGGGAACAAAGAAATCCAACAAAGGGATTAAGTATTGGATTAGGGCAAATGATGAAAGATGCTATACATAGAGGAGCAAAGAAAATTATTATAGGACTAGGTGGTAGTGGGACAAACGATGGTGGTTATGGGATGTTGTGTGCTTTAGGGGCACAGTATTATGATAAAGATAATCAACTTCTTCCTACTGAGTTTACATCTATTCAGAGGATAGAGAGAATAGATTTATCATCGGTTTATCAATTGTTAGATAGTTGCGAGATTGTTGTTGCAAGTGATGTTGATAATGTTTTTACTGGTGAAGAAGGAGCAACTTATATATTTGGTAAACAAAAAGGTGCAAATCAGCAACAGCTTGATTATTTGGAACAATCTCTCATTCACTTTCAAAATATTGTTTTTAGACAATATCATATTCAGTTGAATCGGGTCAAGAAAACTGGCTCAGCAGGTGGAATAGGCGGTGCACTTTATTTGTTAGGAGCTGATATGATGAGTGGTATAGACCTAGTTATGCAAGTCGCACAATTTGAGAAACATATAAAAAATGCTGATTATATTATGACTGGTGAGGGAAGCATTGACTCTCAAACCATTAATGGAAAAACAATCTCTGGTATAGCAAAGATAGCTTCTCAATATAATATACCTGTTATTGCATTTGGTGGAAGAGTAACAGAAGGAGCACAAAATCTTTATGATATAGGTGTTACAGCAATGTTTTCGATTACTAATGAGATAAAAACTTTAAATCAGGCACTTTTAGATGGACAGAAATATTTACAGATAACTTCTAAAAATGTATTTCGGTTGTTAAATAAGCTGTAAGTGATTATTGGTTTGTATTTGATATATTTCTATATGTGTGGATTCCATCTTATACAAGGATGGATGAAACACTTTTTAAATACTTATAATCCAAAAGTGAATTATTTTTAATTTTGGTCAATAGTTATGACTTGATGCTAAGAAATGAAAATTAATCGCATGCAGACTGTTTCTGTTTTGATAGTAGTTAGTTGTATAATCTATATATTAAGCTATACTATGCCAGACAGAAAGGAATCAGCGTAGCATCGTATGTGATGGTTAGAAGAAAAGTGGGGTATAGGGCTATTAGTAAGGAAGTATCAGCAAATCAACAGGCCACAGCTGAAAAGGTGGAGAAACTACAATCAACTAGTTGCAGATTGAGTAATAAAAAATAGTCAGTTCATCATTATAGCTATAATATGAATCAGAGAAAGAGTAGTTGGTTATAGTGATAAAAATGGATTGGTTATTGAAATAAAAAAACTATAAAACAGATTCTTATCATACTTACAGATAATACATTATCTGATAGATATGAGAAACTGAGATATAGTTTTAAACAGAAGGCAAGAAACAATCTTAACTGGCTATAAGTCAGCTAAAATTATTTTATAATTTCTTTTATTTTTGTCAAAAAAAGACATGAAATTATTTTAAGTTTCTTATGATCTGTTTTGTTGAACAAGTGTTGAATATTGAATACAGATTAAATCAGCAATGACAACAAGTGGATAAGGATGACTGGCAAAATCATTTCGACTATGATAACGAATATATGCATCTATATAAGGGAGAGAAATACTAAAATTTGATGTTATCATATATATTTTAGGTTTTGTTTTTAAATTTTTAAAAGGTTTTGTGCGTTGAAAAACACGATCGAAATAAGTTCCAGATTCTGAGAAGATAATAATTAAAGTATCTTCATCAGCATTATTGATATAATCAACCTGATCAATAAACTTGATACAAGTAAAAAGAATTTTACCATTTGTTTGTAAATCATATTGTAAATTCAAAGCAACGTTTTCTGATTGCATATATCCAAAAGCAGCAACTTTTTTATATTGATGTATATCTTTTACCAATTGTTGAATATCATTCTCTATATGACTATTATAGAGGGTTTTTAAATTATCTATAACACTTAAAATATAAGATTTACATAAAGATTGAGATTCAAAGTCTTTAAAATTAAATTTTCCTTTGGCATGTTCATGTTCAATTGCATATTTTGCTATTTGAATTTTTAATGCATTAAAATCCTTTAAACCAATATCTCGACAAAAACGTGAAATACTAGAATTAGAAACATAACAATTTTGAGCAAAATCAGTTAAAGTAAATTCTTCTAAATCATGTATGTTTTCAATAATAAATTTTGCTATTTTATAATTATTAGAATCCTTTGGTTCACTATTGATAGTAGATAATAGAATAATCATCAAATTAAACATTATTTTTCCCTCTTTTCGACATATGATTATATTATATATATCATGAAAATTGGGAGAATACAATTTATTTCTTGATGACAAGTGTATTTGCTATTTTGTCATGAAAAGCTTGTGACATTGGCTGAAAATATGCATAACCAATAGAGATGATTGTAAGAGCATAAGCAATATATTTGAGTGGTGTCACAAAATGTACTAAGCCAAATAATGGCAGCAATTTTCTTAAATATGTTGCGGTTATCACAATCCCACCTTCTAAAATAACAGCGCCAAACAATTCTCTTTTGATCATTGTTAGTAATGTCACGTCATGAGTATCTTGATCAATAACCTGTATTTTACATAATTTCTTTCCTAATGTTTGACCTTTCCATACAAAACTAGGAATAATAACATAATAAATAATACCAATGATAATCGCATATACACCAAGTAATAAACCAATTTGAAAACTATATTCATTCAATTCAAACATATAAGGTTGTAGATAATCATCACCACGAAAATAAAACGTAATAGGAATAACAGCAAGCATGTTGGTTAAATACCAATCTATCACCATAGCAAAAAATCTACGCATTCTTATTTCAATTACATCATATTTATTCATTGTTAATTTTTTATGAGCCATTTTCTTTACCTCACTTTCTGTATGGAGATGAGTATATCAATCTTCATACAAGATACCAATTTATTTCCATAACATCAAAAACTTTTCCAAATGATGGAAAAGTTTTTAAAAAGAGATTAAAGTCTTTTGTAATCTTCCATGTTTAATAAAGATGCTGCTTCTTTATCACAAATGACTGTAAAATTTGGATGAAGTTTTAAGACGGTTGCTGGTAATTCATCCGTAATTGGTGAATCTAAGACTTGTTTTAAAATTTCAGCTTTTTCTTTACCAGTCACAATCATAACCAGATGTTTAACACGCATTAAACTTTTTGGTCCCATTGACAAAGTTACAGGTAAATGTGGTTTCGCTGGATACGTTGGATTAGCAGCGTTTTTTGTTTGACGATCCATAGGATATGTATAACTGTCCATTGGTGTACATCTTGGGCAGTTACTGCAGAAATGTCCATCGAATCCTAAACCGATTAACATCACATCAAGACCACCTGCATCACGAATTTCCTTATCGTATGTTTCCCAATTTTCCATAGTTGTTGTATGAATTCTTTCTTCTGGAATATGGGCATCCTTAAAGAATAATTCTTGCATTTCTTCCCAGTTGGGACCATAAGGTTTATCAAGATATGGTGCTTCATCAAATAAATAGTATTCAATATCTTTGAATTTCTCCTGATCTTTGACATAAGGAATCATCATTTTGTACAAATTGATTGGGGATCTTCCAGCAGTTAAAGAAATATTAACTCTTTTATCCTGCATCATTGTACCTAGTAAAATGTGCATTGCACTTTCACTCATTTTTTGTTCATTTTCTTCAATAATTAATTTCATAAATTTTTTCCTCCTTAGTGTTAAGGATAAGACTCACACAGGCCCTATTATATAGAAGTCAATCATCAAAAAACAATTCATTTCCACAAGTTGGAAATATTTTCGACAATATGGAAAACAGTTGAAATGATGGACTTAACAATCATATAATCATGGTACAGTTCAAGAAGGGAGGAACATTTATGAAATTTATGGAAAGATTTAATGCTCTTGCTGATCGTACACTTGTACCACTTGCAAACAAGTTAGGAAATCAAAGGCATTTAGCAGCTATTCGTGATGGAATGGTTGTCGCAATTCCATTATCTATTTTAGGAGGGGTCTGCTTAATTATTTCAACACCACCATTTAAGCCAGATACTTTACCAAATTGGGGATTCTTTAGTGATTTATTGATGGGTTGGTACAATTGGGCACAAGCCAATAAAGCGATGCTACAATTGCCATACAATATGACAATGGCATTAATGGGGCTGTTTGTTGCATTTGCAATTGCGTATCATTTGGCCAAGAAATATGAAATGCCAACATTAAATGCATCAATTGTTTCAACTGCTGTTTTCTTAATTGTGACATCACCAGTTGTTTCAGCTGTTCCAGCTAGTGTTATGGCAGAAGGAACAGCAGTCACTGATTTATTAGGAATGGCAGGAAATTACATACCTACAACATTTTTAGATGCCAAGGGTATATTCACAGCAATTATTGTTTCGATTGGCTGTGTGGAAATTATGCATTTTATGTTAAAGAAAAATATTCGTTTTAAAATGCCAGAAGGGGTACCACCAGCAATTACATCTTCATTTGATGCAATCATGCCTTTATTTGTTTGTGTCGTTGTTTTCTATGCACTTTCATTATTTGTACAGAATATAAGTGGTGAACTTTTACCAAGTATGATTATGACACTCTTAGCACCAGCAATATCAGGTTTAGATTCTTTATTAGGAATTTGTTTGATTACAATTATTGCTCAGACTTTTTGGTTCTTTGGTTTACATGGCGCTAGTATTACACAACCCATCAGATTGCCATTCATGCAAATGTATTTAGTGGCTAATATTACAGCATTTACTGCTGGTGAACCAGTTGTTCATTTCTTTACACAGCCATTTTGGTCTTATGTCATTACACTTGGTGGCGGAGGAGCAACACTTGGATTATGTATCTTATTGCTCCGTTCAAAATCAAAGGAATTAAAAACATTAGGGAAACTTTCTATTGGTCCAGCAATCTTTAATATTAATGAACCGATTATCTTTGGTTTGCCAATGGTTTTAAATCCATTAATGATGATTCCATTTATCTTTGTACCGGTTGTGAATTCTATCATTGCTTATGGATGTATGGCGTTTAATATTGTTGGTAAAGGAATTATTGAAACACCATGGACAACTCCTGCACCATTAGGGGCAGCGTTGGGATGTATGGATATCAAAGCAGGAATACTAGTGATTGGATTAATACTGTTAGATATATGTTTATATTATCCATTCTTTAAATTGATGGAGAAACAAAAATTAGATGAAGAAAATGGAGTTCAAACAATTTAATATCAATATAAGGATAAACTCACACACACGATAAAACTCTATTTTTAAATAAGATAATCAAAAAAATCTTGATTAGATATTATTTCTATTCAGGATTTTTTTCTATTATAGGTAAAATGGAAAATACATAAAGATATTATGATATGGTGATAGTGAAAATATTTGGAAAAAGTTTTTACAAAATATATATCTATGCAATTCTATAAAAATAGATTATATATAAAGAGAGGAGAATGATTATGCTAAGTGGAAGAATGTTAAAAATATTAGAATATCTTGATAAACATCAGAATACTTCATATAAGGAAATAGCAGAAGATTTAAAAATAAAAGAACGCTATGTAAGATATGATATTGATAAAATTAATGACTATCTGTATTTATGTCATTTTCCTTTGATTGAGAAACAATCAAAAGGAAAGATATTATTTCCAAATATAGATATATCTTTATTAAAGAATGAAGAACATTTCTTTTATTCAGCAAATGAAAGGTTATCTTTAATATTGCTTATTTTATTATATGATGCATCACATTTAAAACTTAATAAATTAAGTGAAGATCTTCAAGTTTCACGTTCAACAATCAAAAAAGATATGAGTGATCTTGAAAAAGAATTATATAAAAAGCAATTAACAATTGAATATACTGATCATTTTGAATTGCATAGTGATTCAAAAAGTATTATGAGTTTAAGAGTTTATGAGCTCTCTAAATACATTTCTTTATTAAGAGATAAAAATATGCCTAAAAATTCATTCCAGGATTATGTATATCACCTTATTATCAGTTATTTTGATAATGTTCCATTGAAAGAACTATTTCAATGGATTGATAAAATCTTAGAAGATAATAATGAAATGAATGATGAAGGTTATCAATTTTTTGCAGCGAATATTATTCTTTTAGCCTATTATATTTTAGGAAATAAAGCATTACCACCAACAATTGGTTTTGATGCTCCCCGAACATTCGAAAAATATAATGAAGAGATTTTAGCTTTTGAAGATATCATTCAACAAGAAATAACTCACTATTATCGAGGAACATTGATAAGACTTTTAGAATATCTAGATAGTAAAGATGGACTTTATGATTATTTGAATCCAACAAAGATTGAAACTATTATGAATGATTTAGTGAACAGAATGTCAGAACTTTTAAATGTAGATTTCTCACAAGATGGAATTTTATTAGAAAGTCTTGCCCACCATCTGCCACCACTTCTTAAAAGAATTCATACGAAAAGATACATGTATCATGATTTAAAGGTTGTTATTCCAGAACAAGATCTTTACATATATGAAACTTTAAAAAGAGCTCTTAAAGATATTGATATCTTAAAAGATTTGAAAAATCAAGATGAAAAAGTTTATCTAGCTGTACATTTTATTGTGAGTATGAATAGATTAAAAGAATCATCTTATAAACATATTATTATTGTTTGTAACTATGGTTATGGAACGTCTGCAATGTTAAAAGAAACACTCACAAGTGAATTTCAGGTTAAAGTCATTGATATACTCCCACATTATAAACTATCATCTTTTGGAGAATTTGAAGACGTTGATTATATTGTTTCAACTTTATCATTAAAGAATACTTTTGGTAAAGTAAATATTGTTGTCAATCCACTTTTGACATCACAGGATTATGCGAAATTAGAAGAAGCGGGCCTAATGAGAAAAAAAGTAAATGTAAATTATCATGCATTAGCAAATAAATTATATTTCTTAGAAAAGTCAGAACGTCAAAAAGTCCTTCATATTATTCAAAATGAACTTGGTTATACTGAGACGAAATTGGTAAAACCCATTTATAAAGTGAGTGATTTATTAAGAATGGAATGTATTCAAGTCATAAATCAGAAAATGGATTGGAGAAAATCAATATATGATAGTGCTGAATTGCTTGAAAATCAAGGAATAGTTACACCTGAATATGGTGAGAAAATTGTTACAGAGATTGAAAGAATTGGTTTTTATTGTGTTACTGATGGATTATTTGCTTTATTTCATGGACGTAATGATGATTATGTTTACCGAAGTGGTATGAGTTTGATTGTTAATAAACAGGATATGATTTTTGATGATAAGATTGTTAAAGTGGTTTTTTGTTTGGCAAGTAAAGATAAAAAAGATCAAATTCCAGCCATGATTTTATTAATGAGAATGATTAAGAATACTGATTTTTTGTTGAGAATTGAATCAGCGGTAACATCAAGTGAAGTTTTAACAATCCTAAAAGAATGCGAGAGGAAGGTTTTATAAACATGAATGATATTATACAAAGTGATTGTATTCTTTTAGAATTGGATTGTCATAGTAAGGAATCTGTCATGGAACAATTGGTATTATGTTTAGAAGAAAAAGGAGTTATATCGCAAGGTGATGATTTTTTAAAAACTCTTTTAGAAAGAGAAAGTATTTTTCCAACATCAATAGGAAAACTCATTGCTATACCTCATGGTATTAGTGAATGTGTTAAACATCCAAGTTTATGTATTGGGAGATTAAAAAAACCAATTTTATGGGATAAAGAAAAAAATGAATATGCTATTTTTATTATTATGATTGCTGTTCCTATTACAAATGAAAATAATATTCATATTCAAATTATTTCTTATTTAATGAGGCATTTAATGCATGATGAATATATTGAAAAACTTTTGATTTCAGATAAACAAGGGATATTAGAATTGTTAAAAGGAGTTGATCAGTGATGAAAAAACATTTCATTGATTTAAAGAGACATCTTTTAACAGGGACTTCTCATATGATACCTTTTGTTGTAGCAGGTGGAATTATTTTTTCAATATCTATTATGCTTAATAAAAGTGCTCAAATACCAACAACAGGAATATTAGGTGATATTTCTCGAATTGGATTAGCTGGTTTGAATTTGTTTATTCCTGTTTTAGGTGCTTATATTGCATTTAGTATTGCCGATCGACCTGGTTTAGCCCCAGGAATGATTGGCGCTTATTTAGCTCAAGAGGTGCAAGCAGGATTTTTGGGAGGTATTATAGCAGGTTTTATTGCTGGGATTGTTGTTAAACAGTTAAAAAAGATTGAATTACCAACAACATTAAAATCGATTGGTACAATTTTTTTGTATCCATTAGGAGGGACACTCATAACTGGTGGGATTGTCATTTGGGGGATTGGAGCTCCGATTGCATGGATTATGCAATGTTTAACAAATTGGCTAGCTCAGTTAAGTGATATTGGGAAAATCCCTTTAGGAATGATTTTAGGAGGAATGACGGCATTTGATATGGGTGGCCCAATTAATAAAGTTGCAACATTATTTGCTCAAACACAAGTTGATAGTTTACCTTATCTCATGGGTGGAGTTGGAGTTGCGATTTGTGTACCACCTCTTGGACTAGGACTTGCGACTCTTCTAGCACCACATAAATATAGTGATGATGAAAGACAGGCAGGGAAAGGTGCTCTTTTAATGGGATGTGTTGGCATTACTGAAGGAGCAATTCCATTTGCTGCAAATGATCCACTAAGAGTGATACCATCAATTGTCATTGGAGCTATTATTGGAAATGTTTCAGCATTTCTATTTGGTGTTTTAAATCATGCACCATGGGGAGGGTTAATAGTTCTTCCCATTGTTGAAAATAGACTTGGTTATATTTTCTCGGTATTGATAGGAGCCATTGTTACAGCTCTTCTCGTTAATTTTTTAAAGAGCAAGAAGATTGATAGAAAAATAGTTGAAGATGATTTTGAAATAGAGTTTGAGCAATTATAAGGGGGAAAATAAAATGAAAATTGTTGGCGTTACATCATGCCCATCAGGTGTTGCACATACATATTTAGCGGCTGAAGCGTTAGTTCTTTCAGGAGAAAAATATGGCATAAAAGTTATTATAGAAACACAAGGAGGCGCAGGAATAGAAAACGAGTTAAGTGATCAGGATATTGAAGAAGCTGCTTGTGTGATTTTATCTAATGATATCTTTATTCAAAAATGTGAACGTTTTATAGGTAAGAAAGTTGTTAAATTCAGTGTTTCTGATATTATAAAAAAATCTGATGCCATTATTTTAAAAATAAAAGATGCTTTCATTGACTAAGAATATTGTAGAAAATTACAATATTCTTTTCTTTATGGTTACTTTTTGTAAAAAAGAATTACAAATATTCTAACTTATAAAAAGGCACATGAAATGCTATTATGACGGTGTAAAAAGAGAGGAAGGGAAAAGATGAAAAAGAAAGTGAAAATTGTAAAGGGATTATTAGCTGGAACATTGTCATTCACTAGTTTTTCGGCGGCTGCTTATGCGACAGTAAAAGATGTATCAGCTGTTGAAAAAGAAAAGAGTTATACCCAATATGTTGATCCATTTGTTTCTACAGAAGTTGATTATGGTCAGTTGTTTCCAGGAAGTGTAGTACCAAATGCTCTTGTGAAATTAAGTCCAGATACTTATCCTCATGATACATTGGATCATGCTGGATATGATTATAAGAAGACTCAGATTCAAGGGTTTTCACATACACGTATTGAAGGTGTAGGAGGGCAAGGTGCTGGTGGAGATGTTTTGATAACACCAACCTATGTACAATATACAGCAAGACCAAATTCAAAAACGCGTGCTATGAGTTATGAGAAGTCAACTGAAGAAGCAAAACCAGGATATTATAAGGCAGAGTTAACACCAAATGTTGGGAAAGATGATAGTGCTAAAGCTGATTCATCAATGGGTAAAATCAAAGCCGAGATGACAAGTGATCAAAGAACTGGATATCATCGATATACATTTCCAAAAGCAGGAAATGTTAATATTATGGCTGATTTAAATTATACATATCATGGAACTGATGTTCGAAATGCAACTTTAGATATTATTGAAGAAAATAATCAAACAACGACTTTAGGTGGTCGATTTAGTGGTAAAAATGTTGGTGGAAGTGGAAAATATACAATGTATTTTTACATGGAAACAAACAAAGCTACAAATAATGTTAAAACTTGGAACGGAAAGAAATTAACTGATAAAAAATCACAAACAGGAAATGATTTAGGAGCTATTTTAAATTTTGATGTTGAAGATAATGAAACAATTGATGTGAAAGTCAGTATTTCTCCAATTAGTGTTGCTCAGGCAAAAATAGATATGCATAATGAAATTGATGATTGGAATTTTGATGCTGTTTATCAAAAAGCAGACAGAGCATGGAATGATGTTTTAAGTAAAATCAAAATTGAAACATCTAAAACAAGTGATCCAACGGGAGAATTAAAACAATTATTTTATACACATTTATATCATATGTTTATGACACCAATGAATGCAACAAGCACAACTGGAACATTTAGAGGAACAGATGGTAAAATTCATAATGCTAATGATTATACACATTATGATTCATGGACTTTATGGGATGATTATCGTAAATATCCAATGATTGGTCTGGTCATGCCAGATGTTTATAAGGATATGGTTAAATCTATTGCTGATGCTTTAGATTATGGGATTGTCACATGGTCTCATGATAAGCAGCCTGTTCCAAATGTTAGAACTGAACATGCAGTTGCATTGTTAGCTGATGGAATCGCAAAAGGATATACTGATATTGATAATCTTGAAAGAGCGTATGAAGAGGCTAAGAAAATTGCAAATAAAGCAATTACAAGTGATGTTGAAAAATTAGGATATTTTGCAAATAGAGTAGACCGAACTGCTGAATATGCGTATGATGACTGGGCGTTATCAATTATAGCTGAAGCATTAGGTAAAAAAGATGAGGCACAATACTATTTAAAAAGATCGTTCAACTATAAAAATATGTTTAGAGCTAATGCCGTACAATCACCATTTAGTGATAAGAAACTTGGTCTGTTATGGAATAAGGATGCTCAAGGAAACTGGCGAACTGATCAAGATCCTTCTAGTTATAATACAGGATTATATCAAGGGAATATGTGGCAATATAGTTTATATGATTCTAATGATATAAATGGTTTAATGGAGTTGATGGGTGGCAAAGAATCGTTGTTAGAATCTTTACAATATTTATTTGGTGAACATGATCCAGATAATGGGAAAGCTATGCAACACAATGCTGCTAATGAAGTTGAATTACATGCTCCATATCTATTCAATTTTGCTGGAAAACCAGCGAAAGCACAATATTGGATTCGCCAGATTTATACTGGAGAAACTTGGAATCAAAACTACGCAAGTGGAGCAACAAAAGAAAAAATGTATAAATTATCTCCAAAAGGTTATTTAAATACAATGGATGATGATGCTGGAACAATGGCTATGATGTTTGTCTCAGCAGCTATGGGTATTTTCCCAATGACTCCAGGGGATCCAACATTCCAAATTGGCTCACCATTCTTTGAAAAAGTATCATTAGACGTTGGTGGTGGAAAAACATTTACAATTGAAGCCAATAATGTTTCTCCAGATAACATGTATATTCAATCCGCTAAACTCAATGGGGTCAACTTCAATCGTACATGGTTAGATTATTCAGAAATTACTCGTGGTGGAACTCTTTCACTTGAAATGAGTGATAATGCTGATACAACATGGGCTCAAGATGGTGTGGCAGCTATTTCTAGTAGTGACACAGTACCTACATCATATTATGATAATGATCCTTTAGAATATTCGAATGCAACATTTGAAGAATCAGTCATTAATGATGGAAGTATTGATCAAAGTATAGAATTAAAAGTTCATGGAACTGAATTTGTAGGAGATGTTCATGAGGATTTGACTTTAACAAATAAGATTGTCATTTCTAATGTTCCAAAAGGACTCATTGCTCATGCAGTAAAAAAGACCACTGATACTCTTGAAATTAACTTTACTGGAAAAGCAGAAAAACATAATTTAACTGATAGTATTAGTAATCTTAAAGTTGAAGTGAATGAAGCAGCAACAAAAGATAAGATAACAAGTATTCGTTCAGTCAAGGATAATTTAAGAATTATGTTTAATGATGACACATTAAATTATTCAAGTACAAAATTAAAAGAGGCTTCAACTGATAATGGAACAATTGTTGAAACATCAACAATTACATTAACTGGTGATGCTCAATTTAAAGGTGCTCATGGTGAAAACTTTGTTAAAACAAATAAAGTTTCATTTACAAATGTACCAGCAGGATTAACTCCAGTTGTAAAAAAGATTGATGCAAAAACTGTGGTTTTAAGTTTTACTGGAAATGCTAAAAAGCATGACTATGATGTTGATTTGGCATTAGAATTTAACGATAATGCATTTGATGGTACAAAAGCAAATGTTATTAAAGGAAGTGCACTTTCAGGTATGAGTCCATTTGTTTTGGATTTCTATAGAGATGAAAGAACAACTCTTAAAAATATGATAGAAGAAGCAAAAAAATTAAATCAAAGAGATTATACAAAGGCTTCTTATCAATCATTATTAGACTGCATTGAAGAATACAAAGGTTTATTAGATCAAGACAAACCAAGTGAAAAAGATATTGAAAATGCAGTGGCAGAAATTAATCAGAAGTTAGAAGAATTAAAAGTTTTGGTTCTTAAAAAAGGAACAATGAGATTAGAAGCTGGTAAAAGTGATAGTTGGTCTGGTAATGGACTGAAGAATGAAGGAGATTATGATCTTGGTGGAACTTATGATGGAGCATGGATTGCTTATGATTCACTTGATTTTGATATTTATGATATTAAAACATTTGATGTTAGATATTCCTCAGCAAGTAGTAGAGTTCCAAATGATTGTACAATGGAAGTTCGTTTAGATGCAGTAGATGGTAAGTTAATTGCAACTGTTCCATTAAAGAATACAGCTTCTGGCTGGGGAACATTTGACATTTCTACAGTTGATATTGATTCATCATTGTTAAAAGGTCAGCATGATGTTTACTTTGTTATGCATGGAACAACTGATGATGCTCATCCATATACAGGTAATATAGATTATATGCAATTTAATGAAGAAAATGTTGTTAAAGAATTGGCAGTTCATAAATTTGAAGCAGAAGCAAAAGATGACTGGAGTGGTGGAACACTTAAAATTGAAGGAACTGATCAAAAGAATTTAGGTGGAACTTATAATGATGCATGGTTAAAATATAATCAATATGATTTTGATCAGTTTAATGAAGGTGAAATTGCTATTCGTTATGCTGCAAATACAAATTGTGGTGATAATGCAAGAGTAGAAGTGTATTTAGATCAGATGGAAGGAACGCCTATTTCTATAATTGATGTTCCCATTACAGGATCTTGGAGTAGTTATGTAGAGGTTTCAAAAACTTTGAGTAATGATATTACTGGAAAACATGATATTTATTTTAAATTAAAAGTTGATTCAGCTCGTAGTAATTATGTTGCTAATATTGATTGGTTTGCTTTAAAAGAAAAGACTTTAGAGTTAAAGAAAAATAAATTAGAAGCTGAAGAAAGAGATGATTGGAGTGGTGGAAATCTTAAAATAGAGGGTGATGTTCAAAAAAATATAGGAGGAACTTATAACAATGCATGGTTAAAGTATAACCAAATTGATTTTAGTAACTTACGACTTGGAGAAATCGCAATTCGCTATGCTGCAAATACAAATTGTGGTGATAATGCAAAGGTAGAGTTCTATCTTGATGATATGGAAGGAATTCCTCTTTCTACAATTGAGGTTCCTATTACAGGATCATGGAATAATTATGTAGAAGTTTCAAAAGAATTAACAAAAAAAGTTACTGGAAAGCATGATTTATATGTTAAATTAAAGGTTGACCCAGCACGTAGTCATTATGTGGCTAATATTGATTGGTTTGAATTAAGGGAAACAAATACTGTTGATAAAACGAAATTAAACGATTTATATAAAAAATCTGTTGTCATTCTTGATAACAGAGATATGTATGAACGTATAAGTTTTGAAAGAGTAAAAAGTTATTTAAATGAAGTTGAAGATATTCTTGATAACAAATCAGTCACACAAACTGAAATAGATTATGTAATGAGTAAATTACAGAAATCATTAGATTTATTAGAGTATCAGATTATTAGTGACTTAGACGAATTAGTTACAGAGTTAGAAAAGGTATCTGGTGATTACACAAAGACAAGTTGGGATACGCTTCAATCAGCAATAAGTGTTGCTAAGAATATAAAAAAAGGTAGTGATTATTCAGTTTATAAAACAGCATATGATAAGCTTATCAATGCAAATACTCAATTGACATTATTGAATAGAGATATCTTAAAAGCAACAATTCTAAGAATGGAAACAGTGAATGTGGATTTGTATAAAGAAACGCATAAAGCTGACTTTGTAAATACTTTAAAAAATGCACAAACATTGATAAATGAAAAATTAATAGAACAAACAGATTTAGATAAAATGACTGAACAATTAAATGCAGCTTACTCAGCATTAGAATTAAAAGTTATTTATACTGAATTAGGTAATTTAATTGATTCAACAAATCAATTAAAAGAAGCACATTATACAAAAGAGAGTTGGGAAAAACTTCAAACTATCTTAGAACAAGCTAGAAAAGTCTATAATAATTCTGAAGCTTCACAACAAGAGGTCAATGATGCTGTAGATAAATTAGAAGATGCAATAAAACAGTTGGTAAAAGTTCCTGATGTAAATGTTGACCCAAAACCTGATGATAAACCAAATATACCAAATATGGGAGATAAGCCTCATAATGGTAACATAAATGATATGAATAATCCTCAAACTGGAGATCAAATAAATATCATTTACTTTATAGGATTAATGGGATTATCTTTATTGTCTACTTTACTTATTTGTAAAAGAAAGAAAATTGAAAAGTAAAATGAAGAAGGAAGAAATATTATCTCTATATTTCTTCTTTTGATTTTCTTTAGAAATTCTTTGTCAAATATTCATAGTATTTCCATATAAATATGATAAGATTAAATAAAATTTTGATTAAAAAATTGTATTCAAAGGAAAAATATGAGAAATAGAACTATAAAAGTAGGTGTGAATATGAAAAAAATAACTGGTTTGACACAAAGCGAAGTGAATCAACAAAAAGAACTTGGAAATATCAATGTTTCTCCTAAGCCATTAGTGAAAACCAATCGACAGATTATTGTTGAACATGTTTTCAATTTATTTAATGCATATAACTTTGTGATTGCATGTGCTTTAGTAGCTGTGCAGGCATGGTCAAGTTTGTTCTTTGTTGTGATTGTGACTTCGAATACAGTTATCCGTATTTATCAGGAAATTAGATCACGTAATATGGTTGCTAAATTAAATTTGATTATATCTCCACAGACGAAAGTATTAAGAGATAATCAAATAGAAGCAATTGATAATGAACAGATTGTTTTAAATGATGTGATTTATTTAGAAACAGGAAATCAGATTTCTGCTGATTCGATTGTTTTGGATACAACTGTAGAAGTTGATGAATCATTATTAACTGGTGAAGTTGATCCCGTTCTTAAAAAAGTTGGTGATCATTTATTATCAGGAAGTTTTATTGTTTCAGGTGCCTGTCATGCAAAAGTTGAACATGTAGGTATTGATAATTATGCAACTAAAATTGCTAGTGAAGCAAGAAATCGTAAACCTGTTGTTTCAGAATTGGTAACATTTTTTAACAAAGTAACTAAATTCACAAGTTTTCTTGTTTTGCCACTAAGTATTTTTATGTTATATCAGGCTTTAATCGTTCGTGATGAATCTATTACAATGGCAATTGTTAATACATCCACAGCTTTATTAGGAATGTTGCCAAAAGGTTTAGTCTTACTGACAAGTGTTTCTATGGCAGCCAGTGTTGTGCGATTGGGTAAAAAAGAAGTTCTTGTTCAAGAAATGTTTAGTATTGAAACATTGTCTCATGCAGATGTTTTGTGTTTAGATAAAACAGGGACATTAACAGAAGGAAAGATGCAGGTTCAGGATGTGATTTCATTTGATCATTCATTGCCATATGATATTCATGAACTGATGACATCATTTGTAAATGGAAGTTTAGATAACAATGCAACCTTTCAGACTTTAGCTAATTATTTCCAGGGAAATACAAAATATGACACAAAAGATCGTATTTCATTCTCTTCTGCCCGTAAATGGAGTGCATCATTATTAGAAGGTGTGGGGACAATCATTGTAGGAGCTCCAGAATTTATCATCCCTGATTTATCCATGCCTCAGACAGTTGAAGAAGCAAGACAAAATGGGGCTCGTGTTTTATTGGTTGCCTATCACCCATCTTTTGATGCATTTGAAGATGACTTAAAGAATGCAATACCTTTAGCTGCTATTGTTATTTTTGATCCATTAAGAAAAGATGCTAAAGAAGCCATTGCTTTCTTTAAAGAAAATGATGTTGCAGTCAAAGTTATATCAGGAGATAATCCAGTTACTGTTAGTGCTTTAGCAGCGCAGGCTGGAATTGATAATCCAAGTCACTATATTGATGCGACAACTTTACAAACAGATGAAGATATTGAAAATGCTGTTATGCATTATAATGTGATTGGACGAGCAACCCCTCATCAAAAACATAAAATGATTTTAGCATTGCAAAGTCATCAGCTTAAAGTTGCTATGACAGGTGATGGTGTCAATGATGTTTTGGCATTAAAAGATGCTGATGTTTCAATTGCGATGGGTTCAGGTTCAGATGCTGCTAAGCAAATATCGCAATTTGTTGTTATTAGTGGTGAATTATCAACAATGGTTGATGTTGTTAAAGAAGGACGTTTGGACACAAATAATGTTGAGCGTTCCGCTTCTATGTATTATCTCAAAACAATTTATACAATTGTGATTGCAATTGCAATGGTTATATTAAATATGCCTTATCCATTTATTCCTTTTCAAATGACTTTATTAGATAACTTTGTTGAAGGCTTCCCATCTTTTATGATTTTGTTTGAAAAGAATATTAGTAAACAAAAAGAATCAATTGGTAGACATACTTTACGTTATTCAGTTCCTAATGCTATAGCCATTATATGTAGTGTGATTACAATGAGTATCCTATCCACGAGATTGGGATTAGATATGAATGAATTGTTTACAATCCTTTATTTTTCTACAGCCTTACTTGCTATTCATTTAATATATCGTATTTATTGTCCTATCAATTGGTATAGAGGTTTTGTTTTGGTTATTGATGTCATTGGGTTGATATTAGCAACGAGATTGTTTTGGGATTGGTTAGCTTTGGCACCTATTACAGATGTCTTAATAAAATATATTTTGGTTATTGTAGCTTGTGGTATTGTTTTATCAACAGTGATTTCTTATTTTATAAATTGTTATTTAGATAAAGAGTAAATCGAATGGTGAAAACCATTCGATTTTCTTTTTGAAATATGACTTTTGTCACTATCTACAATGACATTAATCATGTTAAAATAAAGAAAATGAGGTGAATCTATGGAACAACATGAAAAGAATAAAAAAGCATTAGTGGGAATTATCTTGACAATAACAGCAATGATTATAGGTTTGATAATAACTAGCTATATGGATCCACATGCTTCTTCACACAAAGTTTTTGGTGTGACTTATATGACAATGAATAATCCTTTTTATGAAGTCATCAATAATGAAATAGAAAAAGTTGTCAATCAAAGTGGTGATCATCTCATGACATTAGATCCTGCTTTGAATGTAGAAAAACAAAATCAGCAGATTTATTCATTTATAAATCAACATGTTGATGGCATATTTGTGAATCCTATTGATTCACAAAAGATCAAACCTGCACTTCAAGCTGCTAAAAAAGCCAATATTCCTGTTATTGTTGTAGATGCACCAGTTTTGGATAAAGAATTAGTCAATTGTACAATTGTATCAGATAATTATGATGCAGGTGTTCAGTGTGCTAATGATATGATGAATAGAATGGATAAAGCCAATATTATTCTTTTAAAACATTCAACAGTTCAATCAGCTAAAGATCGTATTGATGGCTTCTTAGATACAATAGCATCAAAACCACAATATCATATTGTGAATGAAGGTGAATGTGAAGGTCAATTGGAAATTGCCATGCCTATGATGGAAAAGATGATATTGAAAACAAGTCAGGTCGATGTTGTGATGGCTTTAAATGATCCTAGTGCTTTAGGTGCATTAGCTGCTTTAGAAGCACAAAATAGAGATGATGTTATTGTCTATGGAATTGATGGAACGCCAGATTTAAAATCATTGATTTTACAAAGTCATACAGTTGCTGGGACAGTTGCTCAGTCACCTATTTCACTTGGAAGAATTGCTGTTGAGCAAATGTATCAGGTGATTAATGGAAAAGAAGTCACAAGTGAAATTAAAATACCTGTTGTACTGATTAATAAAGATAATATTTCTCAATATGATGAAACGGGGTGGCAATAATGCGTAAAACATATTTTCAATCTTTAACCTCATTAAGAGTATTTATGATTTTATTAAATCTTATTATTGTTATGTTTTATGGAACAATTGCCTTATTAACAACGAAGTATATTATACAAAATCATATAGCAAGAGATTTTTTAGATGAAGTTTCCTATATTCCACATCATCCAATGCTGGTGTTTTTAGGATCAATTTTAATGTTTGCAATATTGAGTTATATTATTTATTATCGAAGTGAACATGAGATAGTCAATAAGAAAATGAATATTATATATAATGGAATTGAATTTATTGTTTGTGCAATGATTATTTATCTTTTATATATGGGATATAATGGAATTATTTTATTGGTTTTTTGTGATTGCATTTATCATTTAAAAGATGATAAATATTCAAAATGGTTACTGACAGCGATGGTTTTTGTTTATCTGTTTGCAAGTTATGATGTATTTTCGGCTTTTGTACCAATGACAAATATGCAACAATATATGCTGGTTTATGATGCCAGTATACGCAGTATGTTAATGATTGGTAAAAATATTTTAGAGACTTGTAATTTGCTTTTGTTTATTGTTTTTATTATTGTTTATATTGCTCAGCAAATGCAGGAAAATGAAAATATTACAAAAGAGTTATCAATGATACACCAAGTCAATCAGGAATTAAGAAATTATGCAGCTATTACAGAAAAAATTGGTGAAAATAATGAAAGAAAACGTTTGGCTCGTGAAATTCATGATACATTAGGACATGCTTTGACTGGAATTGCAGCAGGTGTTGATGCATGTATTGCGATGATTGATATCAATCCAGCAGCAACCAAAAAGCAGCTTCAAGTTGTTTCGAAAGTTGTCAGAGAAGGAATTGGTGATGTTCGCAATTCCTTGAATAAACTAAGACCTGGTGCTTTGGAAGCACATGGATTAAAGGGTGCTATTGAGAAAATGATTGAAGAATTTGCTGATGTTAGTGATTTGGAGATTTATCTTAATTATCAGTTGGAGCAGGTTGATTTTGAAAAGACAAAAGAAGATGTGTTATTTCGAATTATTCAAGAAAGTATTACGAATGCTTTAAGACATGGTGGTGCTGATAGGATTGATATAGATATTTATCAGCAGGATGATATTTTGATTCTTAAAGTTCAGGATAATGGTGTAGGCTGCAAGGACATTCAATATGGATTTGGATTAAAGCAAATGAGTGAAAGAGTGGCTATTATTAATGGAACTGTAATGTATGATGGAGATAATGGTTTTTTAACTGTTGTTAAAATACCAATACAAAGGGGAGAAAATTATGGTAAGAGTATTGATTGCTGATGATCAGGAATTAATTAGAGAGTCTTTAAAAATTGTATTATCAACACATGATGATATTGAGGTCATAGCGACAGCAGGTGATGGATTTGAAGTCCTTGATGTTTTAAAGCGAGAAAAGATAGATGTGATTTTAATGGATATTCGAATGCCTAGAATGGATGGTGTTTTTTGTACCAAGGCTGTTAAAGAACAGTATCCTTCGACAAAGATTATTATTTTAACAACTTTTGATGACGATGATTTTGTTTTTAGTGCTTTGCGTTATGGAGCAAGTGGTTATTTATTAAAAGGGGTTGGTATGCAGGAGTTATATCAGGCAATTTTAACAGTTGATCATGGTGGTGCAATGATTAATCCTGATATTGCAACCAAAGTTTTTCGTATGTTTTCTAAAATGACACAAAACAATTACTCAGTACAGGTAGATGAAAGTTCTTTAAATGATATTAGTAAACCAGAATGGCGTGTGATTCAGCAAGTTGGATTTGGTTTATCAAATAAAGAGATTGCTCAAAAACTGTTTTTATCAGAAGGAACAGTTCGTAATTATCTCAGTTCTATTCTTTCTAAACTTGCATTAAGAGATCGTACACAATTAGCTATTTGGGCTGTTCAGTCAGGTCAAACAACAAAGGATTTTAAAGATGAATAAAAAATATGGAATTATAAGTCTCATAATTATTTCTTGTCTTATTGCATTAGTGTGCTGGCCTCGAAAAGTTATATTAAGAATTGGTATTTTTGCTGGAAGTAACTGGGATGTGCCAAGTGGTGATTGTTATGTGATTATTGATGAAGCTATAGAACGTTTTGAAAAAGCTTACCCTTATGTTCAAATAGAATATGATAGTGGTATTCTTAAAGAAGATTACTCAAATTGGTTATCTGAACAATATTTAAAAGGAAATGAACCGGATGTATTTATGATATTGAATCAGGATTTTAATACTTTAAGTTCATTAGGTGCATTGAAAAATTTAGATCATCTAATGGAAAATGATGAATTTGATAAAACACAATATTATCAAAGTGCTCTTCAAGCGGGTATTTATCAAAATAATCAATATGCATTACCTTATGAAAGCAATCCAACGTTAATGTTTGTAAATAAAACATTATTAGAAAAAGAAGGAATAGAAATGCCTCATAATGATTGGACACTGAATGATTTCTATAATATATGTCAAAAAGTAACTAAAGATAGTCATCATGATGGAATGATTGATCAATATGGATGTTATAATTTTAGTTGGTTAGATTCTTTATATAGTCATGGTGTCCAATTGTTTGATGAAGAAGGACAGGAATGTTATTTAAATCAGGAATCAGTTAAGAATGCAATTGCCTTTATTCAAAAGTTGAATCAATTAAATCAGGGACATACAATTACATCTTATGAATTTGATCAAGGACAAGTTGCTTTTTCACCAATGCCTTTTTCACAATATCGTACTTATAAACCTTATCCATGGCGTGTCAAAAAATATTCTAATTTTGAATGGGATTGTGTAAAAATGCCTTCACTTTCTACAAAAGAAAATAGTACACAAGTCTCTTCTTTATTAATGGGTATATCATCTCGAACAAGACATACAAAAACAGCATGGGAATTTTTAAAGATGCTAACATATGATGAATATTCTCAAAAAGAACTTTTTCAATATTCGCAAGGGATTTCTTCATTAAAAAAAGTAACTCAATCACCAGATGCTCTTTCTTTATTAAATGAGGAAGATAGTCAAGTTGATATGAGTTTATTAAATGAAGTTATGGAAAATACAGTGAATCATAATCAATTTAAAAAATATGAGTCAGCACTTCGACTGGTTGATACACGGATTTTACAGATGATTCAAAATGATGAGGATTTAGATACATCGCTCATCACCTTACAAAAAGAAATAAACAAATATCTTAAAGAATAACACACATGCACATGTGTGTTATTTTTTGTGACAATTGTCATATTTGAATATGTAAAATGTCAGTCAAATATTATGACAAATGACAGATGGAATGTAAACGCTTTATTGGTAGAATGTAGATATCTTAAGAAGGAGGGGAATCAATAATGAAATATGTTGTGCTTGTGAGTCATGGTCAGTTTGCTAAGGGATTAGCCAATGCCTTATCTATGTTAGCAGGAGTAAGAGAGGAAGTTATCGCAGTTGGTCTTGAAGATGGTCAGTCGGCTGATGAATTTGCTTGTTTATTTCAGCAAAGTATCTCATCAATTACGAAAGAAGATGAAATTATCTTGTTAGGAGATTTGATTGGTGGTTCACCATTAACAACTGCTCTTAATGTCATTACAGAATTAAAAATGAATGATCATTGTGTTGTCATTGGTGGAATGAATCTACCACTTGCGCTTACAACTGTCTTGATGAAAGATGCTTTTGATAAAGAGCAATTGGTTGAACAGGTTCTTTTAGAAGCACAAGGGGCTTTAAAAGAATTAAAACTAGAAGTAAGTGAAGAAGAGGATATTTAAAGGAGGATAAAAAAATATGTCAGTTTCATTTATTAGAATTGATGATCGTATGATTCATGGTCAAACATGTACACGTTGGGCACGTGAATATCCATGTGATGGCTTAATTGCTGTGAATGATAAAGCAGCACAAAATGATGTTTTAAAGGCTGCTTATAAAGCAGCAAGTGGTAAGAAAACTTTTGTTTGGACATTGGATGATTTTCAAAAGAAGTCAGCAAAAGTTCTAAGTAGTGATACACGCTATTTTCTGATTACTAAAAACCCAATTGATATGTATAAAATTTTAGTAGAACAGGGGTTAAAATGTGGTATTGATACAGTGATTGTGGGACCATGTAATGATCGTGAAGGTGCTATTAAATTGGGGAATAATCAATCAATTACACAAGAAGAGGCAGATGCTTTTGAAAAGATGGCTCAGGCAGGATATCAGATTAAATTTGCTCTATTACCAGATGTTTCTATTGGAACTTGGGATGATTTTAAAGCAAAATTTGGATATTAATAATGGAAAAGGAGAATGATTATGGAGATTAGTTGGATTCAAGCCGCCTTGCTAGGATTATTTGCTTGTTTATCAAGTATGCCAGGTTTAGGGGGAACATCAGTAGGAAATTATACTTTGGGAAGACCATTGGTTGGTGGTTTGGTTTGTGGAATTATTTTAGGTGATATTGCAACTGGAATTTTAGTTGGTGTCGCTATGCAGGTTGTTTATATTGCTTTGGTAACTCCTGGCGGAACTGTATCAGCAGATGTTCGTGCAGTGAGTTATATTGGTATTCCATTAGCAATGATTGCGATTAAAAGTTATGGATTAGATGCTGGTTCAGCAGATGGTCAAGCCCTAGCAACTTCATTTGGTACGATGGTTGGGACTTTAGGAACAGTTTTATTCTATGGAACAGCAACTATCAATTTAGTATGGCAACATGTTGGATGGAGTGCAGTTGAAAAAGGTGATTTTAAGAAATTATATGTTGTTGATATGGTTTTACCTTGGATTTCTCATATTTTATGTTCATTTATTCCAACCCTTATTATGTGTAAGATGGGTGCTCCAATGGTTGATTTAATTAAAACTTATTTACCAATGGATGGAATTGCTATGATGACATTATTTACTGTTGGTTCATTATTGCCATGTGTGGGAATTGCTATTTTATTAAAACAAATTGTAACAAAAGCAGTTGATTTTATTCCTTTCTTCTTTGGTTTTACTTTAGCAGCAGCATTAGGAATTAATTTAGTGTCAGCGACAGTTATCGCTGGTATGTTCGCTTTGATTAATTATCGTATTAAGATGTTAATGGTTCATAAACCAGCTGTTGAGAATATTGATGATGATGACGAGGAGGATATATAAAAATGGATAAGAAATTAACAAAAAAGACGCTGACAAAGTCATTTCATAATTGGTATTATGGAAATCTAACATGTTTTTCTCAAGAACATATGCAAACATTTGGTTATTTATGTTCAATGTTACCAATTGTTGAAGAATTGTATAAGACAAAAGAAGAACAGGCAAGATCCATGAAAACCTATACAGCTTTCTTTAATACTGAACCACAGGTTGGATCAGTTATTGTAGGAATGACTGCTGGTCTAGAAGAGGCACGTGCAAATGGAGCAGAAGATGTTGATGATGAAACAATCAATGGTTTACGTGCCGGATTAATGGGACCATTAGCTGGAATTGGTGATTCATTGGTTGTTGGAACAGTTATTCCGATTTTATTAGGCGTGGCAATGGGAATGTCTTCAGGGGGTTCACCACTTGGTGCAATCTTCTATATTATTGTTTGGAATCTATTTGCTTATTTTGGAATGAAATTCTTATATTTTAAAGGTTATGAATTAGGTGGAAAAGCTGTAGAGTTCTTAGTTGGTTCACAAGGAGAAGCTTTAAGAGAATCAATTACAATGCTTGGTGGAATTGTTATTGGAGCAGTCGCTGCAACATGGGTAAATGTTCAGACATCATTTACTATGATTGCTAAAGGAGCAGAAAAACCATATTTAGATTTACAAAATACATTAAATAGTGTCTATCCTGGATTTTTAACAGCAGCATTTGTTTTATTATGTTGGTATCTCTTATCTAAGAGAAAAATGTCACCAATTAAAGTCATGCTTTTATTAGTTATTATTGCATTTGTTGGTGTTTTGGTTGGATTCTTCAATCCAGGATTAGCTTATTAGGAAAGGAGGTTTATCATGGAAGCCAAATTAAAACAATCATATATTCAAGAGATTCAATATCAAACACAAATGTTAAAAAATCTTCAAAGATGGTTAAGAAATTTATTTATTTTTTCCTCAATATCCTTAGTTCTTATTATTCTTGGAGCGTCTATTCATCCCATTTTAAAAATCATAGGTTATTTATTGATGATATTAAGTATAATTGGTTGTTTTCTAGTTGGACTTGGCTTTAAAAATGGTAAAGCAAATCTTAATAAGATCATAGATCAAGTAAAAGAGTGAGATAGAGACCTGTTAGTATTCATTTATTAACAGGTTTTTTTAAATAAAAATGCACATTGCTTGTTTAAATAAATAAGATGTGATATCTTATAGTTGGTTAGTTAAGACTAACTCTTTTGTATAAGTGATTTTGCCCTGTTAACCAACCAAAACAGGGGGAAAACTCTAAAGGAGGACAAATGATGAATAAGATTACAAGCGTGTATGCAAGAGAAGTATTGGATTCTCGTGGTAACCCTACTGTTGAAGTAGAGGTTAAAAGTGAAAGTGGAGCCTTTGGTAGAGCCATTGTCCCTAGTGGTGCATCAACTGGTGTTCATGAAGCAGTGGAATTAAGAGATAAAGATGAAAAAAGATATTTAGGATTAGGCGTTTTGCAGGCAGTTCAAAATGTTAATGATGAAATATCAAAAGTTGTGATTGGTCAAGAAGTAACTGATCAAAGAAAAATCGATCAGTTAATGATTGAATTAGATGGTACTGAAAATAAAGGACGTCTAGGTGCAAATGCTATTTTAGGAGTATCTTTGGCAGTTGCAAGATGTGCAGCAAATGGTTTAGGATTACCACTTTATAAGTATATTGGAGGAGCAAATGCCCATGTATTGCCAACTCCAATGATGAACATTATTAATGGTGGAGCACATGCTGATAATAACGTTGATTTTCAAGAGTTTATGATTTTACCAGTGAGCGCATCAACATTTAAGGAAGCAATCAGGATGGGTGCTGAAATCTTCCATGCTTTAAAGAAAGTCTTAAAAGCAAAAGGTTTAAATACAGCAGTTGGAGATGAAGGTGGATTTGCACCAAATCTCGCATCTAATGAAGAAGCTATTCAAACAATCTTAGAGGCTATTGAAAGTGCTGGATATATTCCAAATCAAGATGTGAAAATTGGAATGGATGTTGCAAGTAGTGAGTTTTATAAAGATGGTGTCTATACTTTACCTGGTGAAAACAACAAGTCATTTACTTCTCAAGAATTAGTAGATTTTTATGTAGAGTTATGTGATAAGTATCCAATCATTACAATTGAAGATGGTTTAGATCAAGATGACTGGGAAGGTTGGGCTTATTTAACACAACAATTAGGAAGTCGTGTACAATTAGTAGGTGATGATTTCTTTGTTACGAATACAAAACGTTTACAACAAGGTATTGATAAAGGTGTAGCCAATTCTATTTTGATTAAAGTCAATCAAATTGGAACTTTAACAGAAACATTAGAAGCTATCGAAATGGCACAAAAAGCTAATTATACAGCTGTTATTTCACATCGTTCAGGTGAAACTGAAGATACAACAATTGCTGATATTGCAGTTGCGACTAATGCTGGCCAAATTAAAACAGGTTCAGCTTCTCGTACAGATCGTATTGCTAAATACAATCAATTATTACGTATTGAAGATGAATTATCATCACAATCTCAATATGCTGGAATTTCAGCTTTCTATCAGTTAAAGAAGTAATGAAAATCATCACTTGATGAAGTGATGATTTTTCTTTTACAAAATTGCATACATTATTAAAAATAGATTTTTGAAGGGGGATTTAAAAAGGCTTGAAATCCACCTTCAAAATAGTAAGCTTTATAACCTAAGTTCCTTAATTGATAAGTAAGTTTTTTGGCAAGTCCACCACTATAACAAATCATATAGATAGATTTATTCTTATCTATTGTTGAAATAAAGTTCATAAAGTCATGATAGGATACATGAATGAAATTTTTAATATGCAGTTTATCAAATTGGAATTGATCGCGAATATCAATAAAAATAGCATCACTATTTATAAGCTGATATATTGCTTGTGGGTCAATGGCATAGTTCATAATGTCCTCCTTTTTATACTATATGTTTAAAAAGAAAAAGAGATAGGTCTATTTGTCTTGGGTGTGCATATGATATAAAGAAGTTGTTTGTAAAAAACTTCTGACTTTTTTCATGAAAAAGTGGTATAATATATAAGAAATCAACGTGTTGCTTGCTCAATCAGTTGAAGCTTGTGACACGTTGCTTTGTTTTGGTGAAGTAAGAAAGGAGATTTGATATATGTATAAGGAAAATGATATGATTTTATATGGTTCACAAGGGGTTTGTCGTATTGTCGGTATGACTTCAAGAGAGTTTGGAGGAAATATGATTGATTACTATATTCTTAAACCCGTTTATAGTGAAGGTTCTACAGTCTTTGTACCTGTTAATAATGAAGAATTAACGAGTAAGATGAAAAAAATCTTGTCATTAGATGAAGTCAAAGCTTTGATTCAAACTATGCCAGAAATGGAACTCATATGGATAGATAATGATAATCGACGAAAAGAAAAATATAAAGAAATTATTAAAAATGGTAATCGAAATGAACTCATTAGTTTAATTAAAACTTTATATAAGCATCGTGAATCATTAGTAGAGAATGGTAAAAAATTTCATGCAACTGATGAAAAGTTTTTACAGGATGCTGAGAAAATCTTATATGATGAATTTAAGTATGTTTTAAATATTAAAGAAGAAGAGGTTGTTCCATTTATTATTGAACAGATAGAAATGGTTTCGTAGGTACAAATTTGTACCTTTTTCTTTTGGAAATACGTGGATTTATAGTCTATTTTGTTGAATTATTATATTAAAAAAATTTAGCTTAATCTTTGCTTGAGAATTGGTTCACATATCTTAATAAATAATTGAAAATTAACTGCAACAATGTTATAATTCATTCATGGAGGGTTGACGAAAATGGATAAAAAAACAATCAAAGATATTGAAGTCGCTGGAAAAACTGTCTTAGTTCGTGTAGACTTCAACGTACCTAGAAACAAAGAAACAGGAGAAATTACAAACGATAATAGAATCGTTGCTGCTTTACCTACTCTAAAATATTTATTAGAACATGGACCTAAAGCAATTGTATTATTCTCACATTTAGGAAAAGTAAAAACAGAAGAAGACAAAGCTAAAAATGATTTGTCTGTTGTTGCACCTAGATTATCTGAATTATTAGGAGTAGATGTTAAATTTGTAAATTGTACAAGAGGTGAAGAACTTGAAAATGCTGTTAAAGAAGCAAACAATGGTCAAGTGATCTTAGTACAAAATACACGTTATGAAGCTGGAGAAAGCAAAAATGATCCAGAACTTGGAAAATATTGGGCATCATTAGGTGATGTATTTGTTGAAGATGCATTTGGTTCTGTACATAGAGCACATGCTTCTACAGCTGGAATCCCTGCTCATTTACCATCAGCAGCTGGTTTCTTAGTAGAAAAAGAAATTGCTTATATTGGAAAAGCTGTTAGTAATCCAGAAAGACCTATGGTTGCAATCTTAGGTGGAGCTAAAGTTTCTGATAAGATTTTAGTTATTGAAAACTTGTTAAAAATCGCTGATAAAGTTATTGTTGGTGGAGGTATGACTTATACTTTCATGAAAGCAATGGGGCACAGTATTGGTAATTCTTTAGTTGAAGATGATCGTGTTGAAGTTGCTAAAGAAATTATTGCTAAAGGTGGAGATAAATTAATCTTACCTGTTGACTCTGTTATCAACAATGCTTTTGCAGATTCTGGAGATATTAAAGAATGTGGTGAAGATGTACCTGATGGATATATGGGATTAGACATTGGACCTAAATCTGTTGAAAATATCAAAAAAGCTTTGGAAGGTGCAAAAACAGTGATCTGGAATGGACCAATGGGTGTATTTGAAATGGAACCATTTGCTAAAGGAACAATTGCTGTATGTGAAGCATTAGCTTCTTTAGATGATGCAAATACTATTATCGGTGGTGGAGATAGTGCTGCTGCTGTTATGCAATTAGGATATGCTGATAAAGTTTCTCACATTTCTACTGGTGGTGGAGCTTCATTAGAATACATGGAAGGTAAAGTATTACCTGGTATTGCTGCTATTGATGATAAATAATTAGGGAGAATGAAAATGAGAAAACCAATTATCGTAGGAAACTGGAAAATGAATAAAACAATTGCTGAAACAAAAGCTTTTGTTGAAGCAGTTGATGGAGCAGTGAAAGATACTGCTGATTGGGGAATTGCAACTCCATATTTAGCATTACAAACTGCTAAAGAAAATGCTAAGAATTTAATTGTGGCTGCTGAAAACTGTCACTTTAAAGATAACGGTGCTTATACTGGAGAAATCAGTGTAGAAATGTTGAAAGAAATTGGAATTGAATGGGTTATCTTAGGACATTCTGAAAGAAGACAATATTTTGGTGAAACTGATGAAACAGTTAATGCAAAAATGTTACAAGTTTTACATAACGATATGACTCCAATCGTATGTGTTGGTGAAACTTTAGAAGAATATGAAGCAGGAACAACAAAAGATGTTGTGAAAACACAAACAGTTGCTGCATTTAAAGATGTATGTCCTGCTTGTGCTGGAAGAGTTGTTATTGCTTATGAACCAGTATGGGCTATTGGTACAGGAAAAACTGCAACTAATGAAATTGCTCAAGATGTTTGTGCATATATTAGAAGCGTTGTTGCTGAATTATATGGTCAAGATGTTGCTGATAAAGTGAGAATCCAATATGGTGGATCTGTAAAACCAGAAGGATTAAAAGAATTATTAGAACAACCTGATATTGATGGAGCATTAGTTGGTGGAGCTTCTTTAGTAGAAGATTCTTACAAAGCTATGATTGCTGCATTAGATTAATAATGAATGAGACTCATAATTATATTATGGGTCTTTTTTTAATATAGAGAAATTTGAATCATGAATTTATCTGATAATAAAAGAAAGAGAAAGGAAGTCGTTATTTCATTGATTAATGCAATGATTATAAGACTTCCTTATTATTGAATAGGAGTTATGACTTTTTATTATGATATTTTATTTTATGATAGAATAATTCAGTTGGCTGATCACATAAAAGATAAAGATCTTCGCAGACATCTTGTATTGATATTTTATCATAGTTATCTAACCAGCATTTTGTATAACTGATCATAGCATCAATCATATAAGATATGTTTAATTTAACTTTAATATCTTGACAAAGAATATCAAAATCTTGAATAACAGATGACATAGGTTCTCTGATAACAGATTGAAAAAGAATTTCTTTAAATCGAAGGGATGGACATTTTAAAAGAGTTGAAATAATCAATCTGTTTTGATTCACAACCTGAATATACCATTGTGTACATTTTCTGATATCATTGATATCAGGTGGTGTGTTTTGAAAATCAGCTTCAATATCTTGATAAATACTGTTAATTAAGTCATCAATAGTTTGATAGTGGATATAAAAAGTATTTCTACTAATTAAAGCATTTTTACAAATTTCTGAAATTGTAACTTTTTGATAATCTTTTTCATTGATTAAATCAAGAAATGTTTGTTTTATTATTTTTTCAGTCTTGATAAAACGTAAATCATTTTTGTTCATTTTGTTAGATACCTCACAATTATAGGACGTTATGTATATTATATGACGAATTGATAAATATTGCAAATTGAAAAAATATTGCTCATATTTTAGAATGAATTTATAAAGAGATAAAGGAGGAAAATATGAACAGATTAAGTAACAAAGTTGCAATTATTACAGGAGCAGCACAAGGAGTTGGTTTAGCAACAGTTAAAATGTTTTTAAAAGAAGGTGCATTTGTAGTTGGAACAGATATTAATTATGAAAAATTAGATGAGAATATGAAAAAGTTAGGTGAAGAACATCTTATATGGTTTAAACATGATGTATCTAGCGAAGATGACTGGAAAAGAATTGTAGATGCAACAATTGAGAGATTTGGTAAATTAGATGTATTAGTTAATAATGCGGGATTTATTGTTGGTAAAAATGTTATGGAAGAATCACTTGAAGAATGGAACAAAGTTATGAGTGTAAGTGCAACAGGTGCTTTTCTTGGGATAAAGACATGTTCAAGTGTGATGGGAACTGAAGGACACAGTTCAATTGTGAATATTTCTTCTGGGGCTGGATTGGTTGGAGGTCCAAGAACCGGAAATGATGCTGCCTATAATACTGCAAAAGGTGGAGAAAGACTTTTGACTAAACATAGTGCTCATGCATTAGCGTCAAAAAGAATTAGAGTGAATTCAATCCATCCGGGGTCAATTATGACAGATATGTTGAAAGCGTATCTTGAAATGGATCCAAATTGTATGGAGAGTAGTAAACCATTTTGTCCTTTATATCCTCACTATTCAGAACCAGAAGATATTGCTAATGCTATTATCTTTTTGGCATCAGATGAGTCCAAAACAATTACTGGAGCAGAACTTGCGGTTGATAATGGATTAGCATCTTATTAAGTTTATGATTCAATAGGGTATAGATTTTACATCTATGCCTTTTCATATATAATGAAATCAAAGATGTAAAAGTTGTCAATAATGAATTTATTATATATAGAGGATAAAACACATCGAAAGAAGCATATAAAACATCAGTTTATAAAATAGTTCTTGCATGTTTCATTGAATTCGTGGATACTAGGGAAGTAGAAACGAGGATAATTATGAAATTTACAGAATTGAATATTGATAGAAGAATAAAAGAAGCGCTTGATAAGTTAGGATATAGTGAGACAACTGAAGTACAATCAATTGTCATTCCTGAATTAAAACAAGAACATGATGTTATTGTGAAAGCAAAAACTGGAAGTGGGAAAACGGCAGCTTTTGCAATTCCGCTTATAGATGCGGTTGTTTTTGAAGAAAACAAACCACAAGTTTTGGTTTTAACACCTACTAGAGAGTTGGCAATACAAGTTAAAGAAGATTTTGATAATATTGGAACTTATAAGAAAATAAAAACTTTAGCTATTTTTGGAAAACAGCCATATAAATTTCAAATACAGGATTTAAAACAAAAAACACATGTTGTTGTGGCAACACCAGGACGTTTGTTGGATCATTTAAAAAGAGGTACATTTGATGCAAGTTGTTTAAAATATTTAGTTTTAGATGAAGCAGATGAAATGTTGAATATGGGGTTTATTGAAACAGTTGAAGACATTATTGAACAATTACCTGTGAAAAGAACAACGTGTCTTTTTTCAGCAACCTTACCTGAAAAGATTCAGGAACTCACAGAAAGGTTTATGCAGGAACCTTTACAAGTTCATGTCAAACAATCACAAATTGTTGATCAGCAAATTGAGGCCTATGCATATGAAATATCAGGAGCTATGAAGAACGATTTTTTATTCAAATTAATTGTGCATGAAAAACCAGCAAGTGCCATTATTTTTTGTGAAACGCAGGAAAAAGTCGATACAGTTTATAATATGCTTATTAAAAATAGAGTTTCTGTACATAGAATTCATGGTGGCATGTTACAGTCTGAGCGTCTTTTGAATATGGAAGATTTCCGATTAGGGAAAGTTCAATTTTTAGTAGCAACTGATGTAGCTGCAAGGGGGATTGACATTGAAAATATTTCTCATGTCATAAACTATGATTTACCCATGGAACCACAAAATTATGTTCATAGAATTGGTAGAACAGCAAGAAATAATAAAACAGGAACTGCGATTTCATTCATCACTCAAAATGACCATAAACGTCGCATGCGTATAGAAGATTATACAAATTCATCATTTGAGATAAGAGATAATGAAACAATCTTACAAACAGTTGTGAATCATCAGTCATTAAGTGAGCTTAAAAAGAAGATTGTTCGTAAGACGAAAAAGAATAATGAATTAAAAAAAGATATAACAAAACTTTATTTTAATGTAGGAAAAAGAAAGAAAATAGCTGCTGGAAACTTAGTTGGTGCAATATGTGCTCTTGATGATTTAGATGGTGATGATATTGGTGTCATTCAAGTTCAGGATACATGCAGTTATGTGAGTATTTTAAATGGTAAGGGTAAAACTGTTGCTCAAAGACTTAATCAAACGCTTATTAAAGGCAGAACAATGAGAGTAGAAATTGCCCATAATGAATAGAAAAAAGAATTGATAGTCTATATTAAGAAATTCTTAAGAATTGTTTTGTTGACATTAATTTTTAAAATGTATACTATATGTTTATAAACGGAGGGACAAATATGAAATTGAAAGGAATAATAGCATGTTTGTGCGCTATGATGTTAGTTGGTTGTGGAACTTCAGATAAAACAGCAGGATCAACATCTTCAAAAGAACTTTATGAAAACCTAAATGGTAAAGAAACTCTAGCTGAAGTGATTAAGAAGATGAATAATGATGTTTCTTATGTGAAGAGTCTTACTGATGAAAATGGTAATATTGTGAATAATGAAACTTATAAAATAGATGGACAACTTTGTTTTGTATCTAAATCTATCTTTGAAGAAGAATCATATGATACATTGTTTTATACAATTACTCAGGGTAAAAATTTCTATTCACTTTATTTAGGTAATGATAATACATATAAATGTGATATTATCAATGATTATTCTAATATTGTAAATCAAATACATGTAGATTATTTAGCTGATAAAGCTTATGAAGTTTACAATGTAGAAAGAAAAGATGAAGGAGATCAAATCATTTTAACCATTCAATTAAAGATGACTGAGGATACAGGTGGTGGTGTTGATGAAACAGAAACACGTTATGCATCAAATACTATGACAATCCGTAAAGATGGTTATATGACTAAAGAAGATATTGTTTATTATACAGATGATCAATTTTCCAAAGCAACAGGTGATATAAAGACCATTACATATTCTGATTTTAATAGTAAGAATCAAAAAGATTTTGAAAAAGAAATAGAATTAATTGAATCTTGTGATGGATTAACAAATCAGGAAGTCAAAGAAAAATTAAACTTAACAGCTAATGGAGAAGCTTAGGCTTCTCTTTTTCATTATATGAAAAAAAGAGCTTATTTTTGGAATGAATTTTCAATATAAATAGTGATATTCAACATAATTTGACATCTTAAATCCAAAACAAAGAAAAGCCATATGAAAATATTTTGGAAACCCTTACAATAAACTCACATTAACAAATGAGAGGAGAGTTTTTATGAGTTTAGGTGATAAACTTACTGAAAAATTATTGATTGTCGCTTCAAAAATCAGTAATCAAAGACATATGTCGGCGATAAAAAATGCATTTACTGCATTGCTTCCAATTATTATTACAGGAGCATTTTGTACATTATTTTCAAATGTTGTATGTTCAACGACAACAACTGGTATTTCTTTAGCAAAATTACCAGGTATGTCATGGTTAGAGAGTTTGACTGGAATGTTTACAGCAGCAAATTATGCAACTTTGAATTTCTTGACTATTGGAACAGTTGTTCTTATCGCGATTGAATTAGGAAAACAATTAAAGCATAAAGAGATTGTTGTCCCTGTTATTGCATTGGCATCATATATCAGTTTATGTGATACATTCACAAATGTCACTGTTGAAGGTGTTGAAGATTTGGTAAATGTTGCGAATGTGATACCAAAAGAATTTACAAATGCACAAGGATTATTCTTAGGTATGATTGTTGCAATGGTTTCTATAGAAATCTATTGTCGTATGGCTGATTCAGGTAAGTTAAGTATTAAAATGCCTGATACAGTTCCAACAAATGTATCTCAATCATTTAATGTTTTATTTCCAGGTGTTTTAACAATTTTATTAATTTCTGGTTTTGGTTTATTATTCCAAAATGTCTTTGGAATTTCTGTATACAATGCAATCAGTGCTTGTATTCAAACACCATTACGTGGGGTTCTGACAGGCTTACCAGGATATTTATTGATCTTTGGATTATCATGTGTATTCTGGGTTATTGGTATTCATGGAACACAGGTTTTAAAACCTGTTTATCAAGCAACGATGTTAGAAGCAGTTGTATCTAATACTGATGCGGTACAAAATGGACAAGCACCTCAATTTATTTTAAATGAAACATTTATTTCTTGTTTTACAACAATGGGTGGTGCTGGTATTACTATTGGTTTGGTTATTGCTTTATTATTTGCCTCAAAGCGTGATGATTATAAAGCGATTGCGAAGTTATCTTTAGCTCCAGGATTATTTAATATTAATGAAACAATGACATTTGGATTGCCAATTGTATTAAATCCAATGTTTATGATTCCTTTTATTTTAACACCAATCTTAACTGCATCATTTGCCTATATTATGACAACAATTGGTTTTTGTGGCACAATGGTTTATGCTGTTCCATGGACAACTCCACCATTACTGATTGCCTGGTTAGGTTCAGGAGGAAGCATTGGGGCAGTGATTACTCAAGCTATTTGTATCGTGATTTCTATAGCTGTTTATTTACCATTTGTCTTTGTCACAAATAAACAAGCAAAAAATGAAGCAGAAAAATTAGTTCAAATCGAAGAATAGGAGAAACAATAACTATGTCAAAAAGAGTGAAAGATAAATATGAAGGTTTAACAGCTAGACAGATCAATATATTAAAGATGAAGGAAGAATTAAATAAACCTGATCCAAATGCTATAAAACCATTTGAAAAATATAAAATATTAACATATATATTTAATCTTATTTTTCCTCCCTATGCCCTTTATCGTATTTGGAAAAAAGAATCACCTTTTTGCATCACAGAACGTGTTGGTCAAACAATGTTATGTGTTATTTATATGCTTGCACTTATTTCTATGAAACTATAAGCCTGATTTCAGGCTTATTTTCATTTTATTAAAATATCAAACATACTTGAGAAAAGTTGTTATACTTGAAGTTGAAAGAGGGTGGCTTTATGATTATTGATAAAATGTGTGCACTTAAAAATTTAACATCTCAAGAGAAAGCAGTTGTTGAATATATTTTAGATAATCCAAAAGATTTACTTGATATGAATGTTAATGAATTGGCAAAGGCAAGTTATACTTCATCATCAACAGTCATTCGATTATGTAAAAAATTAGAAATGAAAGGTTTTGCTGATCTTAAATTTATTTATGCAGCTGAATTTCCAGTGATGATGAAACAAAGAGAAATGGTAAAGACAAAACCATTTGATGAATCATCTTCAATAGATGATATTATGAATACTCTCCCTTTTGTATATTTAAAAACAATGGATTATACAAAAAGTGTGTTATCAAGAAATACGATTATCAGAATTACAAATTTAATGAAACAGGCAAGAAGAATAGAGATTTATGGTGATGGAGTGAATTATGATTTAGCAAGAATGATGGCTTATCAATTTGAAAAAGTCCATAAAGATTGCTTTGTTTATAATGCTTCACATTGGGAACATATTAAGTATTTGGAATATCAAAAGATACCCACATTAGCAATTCTTTTGTCTCATACTGGGAAGAATCCAATGGTGATTGATGCTGCAAAAAGATTAAAAGAAAGTGGTATTAAAACTGTTTCTATTTCATGTAATAGTGATATGCGATTAGCCAATATCACTGATGAGAATATTCAAATTATGGATGGTAGAAATCAATTGGAACTATCAACAACAACTTTTACAGTTGCTGTTCAATATGTTTTAGATATTTGTATAACATCTTTGATGTTACATCATATGGATATCATTGGTGAAGTCAGTTTAAAATTAGCTAATGCTAGAGCAGAATGGCAAAATGAAAAAGTGAAATAAATATATCAAAATAACTTATCATGAGTTCATGATTTTGGAGTGTTGTTCCAAAATGAAGAAAAAGGCAAGTCAAAATCAAAAAATAAAGTATAATGATACTCAATAAAGGAGGTCATGTTATGACAAGACAATTTCCAGAAGGATTTTTATGGGGTGGTGCCACTGCTGCCAATCAATATGAAGGTGGATGGAATGAAGGAGGAAAAGGAGTTAGTGTCTCTGATTGTGCTAGACATCATTTAGATGTTGATGTTCAGGATTATAAGGCACATAATAGTATCACAACTCAGGATATTGAAGATGCTTTGTTATCTAAGGATGATTCTCTGTATCCTAAAAGACATGCATCTGATGGATATCATCATTATAAGGAAGATATCAAGATGTTTTCTGAAATGGGATTCAAGGTTTATCGTATGTCTATTGCCTGGACAAGAATCTTTCCTAATGGTGATGACAAGGAACCAAATGAAGAAGGCTTGAAGTTCTACGATGATATTTTTGATGAATGTCTAAAATATGGAATAGAACCACTAGTGACAATGTCACACTATGAACCGCCAATCAATTTGACACTTAATTATGATGGATGGGCATCAAGAGAAGTGGTTGACATGTTTGTCAGATATGTAGAAGTGATCTGCGAAAGATATAAGAACAAGGTGAAATACTGGCTGACATTCAATGAAGTGGATTCAATGATTAGACATCCGTATACAACAGGAGGACTGGTAGAAGATCGATTCCCAGGTCGCAATTTCCAGGAAGTGATCTTCCAGGCGATGCATCATCAGTTTGTAGCAAGTGCCTTGGCAACAAAGATATGTCATGAAAAGATACCAGGATCAAAGGTAGGCTGTATGCTGACAAAATTAACATATTATCCATATACATGTAAGCCAGAGGATGTCTTGCAGGCACAGCAGGATATGAGAAGTACATACTGCTATAGTGATACACAGGTCTTTGGAGAATATCCAGCATATCTGCTGGCGAAGTTTAAGAATGAAGGATTGAATATCAAGATGGAAGAAGGAGATCTTGATATTATGAAGGCATATCCAGTTGATTTTGTTTCATTTAGTTATTATATGTCATCATGTTCAGCAAAAAGTGTAGATGGATTAGACACAGCAGTGGGAAATACAGTCACTGCAGTTAAGAATCCCTATTTACCAGCAAGTGATTGGGGATGGCAGATTGATCCAATTGGTTTAAGAGTTTCACTAGTAGATTTATATGATCGCTATAGAAAGCCATTATTTATAGTAGAAAATGGACTCGGGGCTAAGGATGAATTAGTGGATGGAACAGTTGACGATCAATATCGTATTGATTATTTTGATGTCCATTTTAAGGAAATGTTAAATGCGATAGAGATAGATGGAGTTGATTTAATGGGGTATACATCATGGGGATGTATAGATATCGTGAGTGAATCAACAAAACAGATGAGTAAAAGATATGGATTCATATATGTAGATTGTGATGATTTAGGAAATGGAACATATAAGAGATATAAAAAGAAATCATTTGATTGGTATAAGAAAGTTATTGAAACAAATGGTGCTTATTTATTTGAAGAGTAATAACGGTGTTATTACTTTTTTCAAATCATTCAATAATTCTCTTATTGTATGAGTTGATTGTCTGATAAAAAAACTTTATACTAGGTGGGATTGGAGGTTCATTATGGAATTAAGTTTGTTATTAATGCAACAGATATGTCAGTTGTTTATTATGATTTTTTTAGGTTTTATGTTAGTGAAAACAAAAACATTAAGTACTCAAGATAGTAAAGTGATTTCAAAAGTTATTTTATTTGTTGTGTCACCTTGCGCTATTTTGACATCTTTTATGATTGAATTTACACCAGATAAATTATTTGGTTTAGGATTGGCTTTATTAGGAGCTATTATTGTTCATATTATTTATATACCTTTAACAGAGTTATTAGGGAAAATATTCGGGTTTGCACCGATTGAAAAAGCAACTATTATATATTCTAATTCAGGTAATTTAATTATTCCTTTGGTAGGAGCTATTTTAGGAAAGAAATGGGTTTTGTATACGAGTGGATATATGATTGTCCAAACCATTCTTTTATGGACACATGCGAAAAGTTTAGTATGTAATGAAAGACAATATGATATAAAGAAGATTTTCTTAAATGTGAATGTTATAGCAATTATGATTGGTATTCTTTTGTTTCTGTCCCAGTTTCAATTACCTGCTTTGGTTGTGACAACTTTTGATAAAGTAGGGAGTATGATAGGACCACTTGCTATGATTGTCATTGGCATGTTAATTGGTGAAATGAATTTTAAAGATATTTTTAGTGAAAAGAGAACTTATCTTATTTGTTTGATGAGATTAATTGTTTATCCACTTATAACTGTTTTGGTATTTCGTCTTACTGGTTTATCAACGATTTCATCTGATGCGAATCAAATCTTTTTGATTACTATTTTAGCAGCCAGTGCACCTGCTGCAGCAACCATTACGCAATTTGCTCAACTATATAACAAACATCCTGGTTATGCCAGTATTATGAATGTGATGAGTGTTATCTTTAGTATTATCAGTATGCCTTTGATGGTTATGCTTTATCAATTATTATAGTTGCATTCTTTTCTCAATTTGTTACAATAATAAACATTGAGGTGTGAGTATGAAGACATTAAAGAGAAAAGAACTCTTGTTTATAGGTTTAACATTATTTTCGATGTTTTTTGGGGCGGGAAATTTAATCTTTCCGCCATTTTTAGGGGAGCAGGCAGGCCATCTGGCTTGGCTTGCAATGTTTGGTTTTATTATCAGTGCAGTTGGATTACCAGTGCTAGGAGTGATTGCAGTCGCTAAATCTGGTGGTTTAAAAGCATTGGCTGGACGTGTCCATCCTCAATTTGCATTTATCTTTACGTTGCTGATTTATTTATCCATTGGACCATGTTTAGCCATTCCACGAACAGCAAGTACATCATTTGAGATGGCAGTTGTTCCTTTTATTGGTGATTATGGAAGCATTGCACAGATTATTTATTCATGTGTTTTCTTTTCAATTGCGCTCTATATGGCTTTGAATCCAGAGAAATTATCAGATCGTTTAGGGAAAGTTTTATGTCCGATTTTGTTATGTCTAATTGGGATTATTTTTGTTGGTAGTTTTTTTGCTGGAACTTTTCAATATGGTGCTAGTGTTGAACCTTATAGCAGTCAAGCATTTGTTCAAGGTTTTTTAGATGGATATCAGACAATGGATACAATTGCAGCTTTAAATTTTGGAATTATCATTGCTTTAAATATTCAAAGTAAAGGCATTAAGGATTCTAAAACAATTGTTTCTTCAACAATGAAAGCTGGTGTCATTGCTGGGATATGTCTAACATTGGTTTATTGTGCTTTGTTACATATTGGAGGACTAGCAGGATATATCAATGGTTATCATCTTAATGGGGCGCAAACACTGATGCAGTTTGTTCGCTATTTATTTCAAAATACTGGTGTGATTATACTAGGTGCAACTTTCTTTATTGCTTGTTTAAATACTTGTATAGGTTTAATTTGTTGTTGTAGTGAATACTTCTGTGAAATTGTTCCTCAAATCAGTTATAAAAAATGGGCATTTCTATTTGCGTTCATCAGTATGGTTATTTCTAATATTGGTTTAGATATGATTCTTAAGGTTTCTATTCCTGTACTCCATTTTCTTTATCCATTATCAATTGTTTTGATTGTTTTGGCATTTATACATCAGTGGATAGAGAGATATTCATATGTCTATCAAATCACAATGTTGTTGACAGGTATTGGAAGTATTCTTGGATTATTACCAGGACTAGGACTTGATTATCAATGGTTACATTATATTCCATTGTTTGATCAATCATTAGGCTGGATAGTTTTTACTGTTTTAGGGTTTTTATTAGGAATAGTATTTTCTAAAAAAGAAAATTAACTGATATATTCTCTAGTTTTGTCGATAGACTTGCAATTCAGTTTCAATATGTTATACTACTTAATAAATATAAGTCCTTTTAAAGGGCTTGTTTTCTTTATAATAATAAGGAGGATTTATGTTACTGAATATCATTTTATTAATTGTCGGTTTTGTTTTGTTGATTAAGGGTGCTGATGTGTTTGTAGAAGGAGCATCAAAAGTTGCTGCGTTATTACATATTCCACAGATTGTGATTGGATTAACGATTGTGGCTTTTGGGACAAGTGCACCTGAAGCGGCTGTGAGTATTACTTCATCATTTCATGGAACATCAGGAATTGCGATTGGTAATATTATTGGGAGTAATATTGCTAATGTTTTATTAATATTAGGTGTGGCTGGAATGATTGGTGAATTAGTTGTTAAGAAAAATACTTTCTTTATAGAAACACCATTTGTTCTTGTGATTACTGTAGTCCTTTTGTTTTTAGGATATGCAGATGAAAATATTTCTCGCATAGATGGTGTTATTTTATGGCTTTTCTTTTTAGTCTTTTTATATTATTTATATCGTTTAACAAAACGTGGTGATGATAGTGCAATTGATGATATTCCTGAATTAGATGAAAATGATCGTTTATGGAAACTCATTGTGATGATTGTTTTAGGAATTGTTTGTGTTGTTGTTGGAAGTCAGGTGACTGTTGATGCTGCCAGTCAAATTGCTCAGGCATTTGGGGTGAGTGACCGTATTATTGGATTAACAATTGTTTCGATTGGAACTTCACTCCCTGAATTGGTAACGTCAGTGAGTGCTTCTTTGAAAGGTAGAAATGATATTGCGATTGGAAATATTATTGGAAGTAATATTTTTAATATCTTGTTTGTGCTTGGAACAGCGGCTTTGGTTGCACCAGCTGGGATTCATTTTGCACCTGGTTTCTTAATTGATGGATTGATTGCAATTGGTGCTGTTGTTATGTTTATGGTGTTTGTTGGAAAGAATATGAAGTTGAAAAAGTATGGTGCTTTTATAATGTTGATATCGTATGTATGTTATTTGGTTTATATATTGTAAAAAAATTCATGAGAGAAAGGGTTTACATGAAAAATGTAAGCCTTTTTATTTGGATTTATGTATTATCTTGCTTGTTTTTTCACAAGGAATATAGTATATTTACATTGTAAATTAAATTAATATTTCGGAGGAAAGAAAATGGCAGAAAAAAAAGCTGTAAAAAAAGTTGAAGAACCAACTAATGAACAAATTGATGCTCATGTTGATGAGTTAGTTCAAAAAGCATTAGAGGCTCTTGAAAAGTTTGAATCTTTTGATCAAGATGCAGTTGACTACATCGTTGCAAAGTGTTCAGTTGCTGGGTTAGACCAACATGGTGTATTAGCAGAAGCAGCAGTTAAAGAAACAGGTAGAGGTGTTTTTGAAGACAAAGCTGTTAAGAACTTATTCGCTTGTGAATATGTAACAAGCAATCTTCGTCATTTAAAAACTGTAGGTATTATTAATGAAGATCCATTAACTGGTATCACTGAAATCGCTGAACCAGTTGGGGTTGTTTGTGGTATCGTTCCAACAACAAATCCAACTTCTACAGTTATCTTCAAATCTTTAATTTCATTAAAAACAAGAAATCCAATTATCTTCTCATTCCATCCATCTGCTTATGAATGTTCAGTTCAAGCAGCTGAAGTTATCAGAGATGCTGCTGTTGCTGCTGGGGCTCCTGAAAACTGTATTCAATGGTTAGGATTACGTTCTATGTATGCAACAACTGCATTAATGAACCATCCAGGTGTAGCAACTATCTTAGCAACTGGTGGTAATGCAATGGTTAAAGCTGCTTACTCTTGTGGTAAACCTGCTTTAGGTGTAGGTGCTGGTAACGTTCCTGCATATGTTGAAAAATCTTGTGTATTAAAAAGAGCAGTTAACGATATCGTATTATCAAAATCATTTGATAATGGTATGATTTGTGCTTCTGAACAAGCTGCAATCGTTGACCAAGAAATCTATAAAGATTTTAAAGAAGAAATGAATCGTTTTAAAGTTTATTTCGTTAATGCTGATGAAAAAGCAAAACTTGAAACATTTATGTTTGGTTGTGCTTCTTATACTGATAAAGTGAATGAAGCAAAATTAAATCCTAATGTTGTAGGTAAAGATGCAACTTGGATTGCTGAACAAGCTGGTTTCAAAGTACCAGAAGATACTCAAATCATCTGTGCTGAATGTAAAGAAGTAGGTCCTAATGAACCATTAACAAGAGAAAAATTATCTCCAGTATTAGCTGTTTTAAAAGCAACTTCTACAAAAGATGGTATTGAAAAATCAGCTGCAATGGTTGAATTCAATGGTTTAGGTCACTCAGCTGCAATTCATACTCAAAATCATGAAATTTCAGTAGAATTTGGTTTAAAATGTAAAGCAATTCGTGTTATTGAAAATGCTCCATCAACATTTGGTGGTATTGGTTCTGTTTATAATGCATTCATTCCTTCATTAACATTAGGATGTGGATCTTATGGACACAACTCAGTTTCTAATAACGTAAGTGCTGTAAACTTATTAAATATTAAGAGAATAGGGAGACGTAACAACAATATGCAATGGGTTAAACTTCCTCCAAAAATCTATTTTGAAAGAAATTCAATTAGATATTTAAGAGACATGAAAGTCATGGAAAAAGCAATGATTGTCACAGACAGAGGTATGTACAATCTTGGTTATGTAGATAAGATCGAAGATGTTATTAAGAGAAGACGTAACAAAGTTGATATGGAATTATACTTTGATGTAGAACCAGATCCAAGTATTGACACTGTTAATGAAGGTGTTGAATTAATGAGAAAATTCCAACCAGATGTTATTATTGCATTAGGTGGAGGTTCTTCAATGGATGCTGCTAAAGTTATGTGGTTAATGTATGAACATCCAGAAGTTAACTTTGATGATATCAAACAAAAATTCATGGATATCAGAAAACGTGCATTCAAATTCCCTGAATTAGGAAAGAAAGCAAGATTAATTTGTATCCCAACGACTTCAGGTACAGGTTCAGAGGTAACTCCATTCGCTGTTATCACTGATAAACAAGCTAATAAGAAATATCCATTAACTGACTACTCATTAACTCCAACAGTTGCTATTGTTGATCCAGAATTTGTTATGAGTTTACCTGCATCAATTGCTGCTGATACTGGAATTGACGTATTAACTCATGCAGTAGAAGCTTATGTTTCTATCTTAGCATCTGACTTTACTGATGGATGGGCTAAACAAGCTGTTAAATTAGTATTTGATTACTTAGAAAGATCAGTTAAGAATGGTAAAAATGATCCAGAAGCAAGAGAAAAAATGCATAATGCAGCAACAATTGCTGGTATGGCATTCGCTAATGCTTTCTTAGGTATGAACCACTCATTAGCTCATAAGATTGGTGGAGAATGGCATGTTCCTCATGGTCGTACAAATGGTATCTTATTACCACATGTTATTAGATATAACGGAACTATCCCTACTAAGTTAAATATCTGGCCAAAGATTGAAAACTATAAAGCTGATGTTAAATATATGGAATTAGCTCAATTAATTGGTTTAAATCCAAAAACTCCAGCTGAAGGTGTTGCTATGTTCGCTGATGCATGTGAAGAATTATGTGCAAAAGTTGGTGTTGCTTGCAACATTAAATCTCAAGGTATTGATAAAGATGCTTGGGAAGAATCAGTTCATAGAATGGCTATGAATGCTTATGAAGATCAATGTACTCCAGCAAACCCAAGAATGCCTATGGTACATGATATGGAAGCAATCTTAAGAATGATTTATGATTATGAATCTAAGTTTGCTGCTGAAGCATTAAAGAAATAATAATGAATAAAGGGTGTTGCTAATTTGCAACGCCTTTTCTTTTGGCGTAAAATAGATTTGAGGATGTGATTGTTATGTTTATTCAAACCCAAAAACAATATACGCAATTTGAAAGTGATGATCTTACAGAATTATTAGGACAAATGACTTTTAAGATTAATAATTTTGGTTTATGGCAAAGTCAGCATGATACCAAAGTTCAATATATTTCTAATGATATTGAAATTGTTTATTATCGTGAAGGTGGTTCTATAACAAGAATTGGGAACAAGGAATATGAATGTCCACCAGGCAGTTTTCTGATTTTAGAACCTTATCAACTTAATGTCTCTATAAATCAAAAATATTGCCAATATTCTTATTATTACTTTCATTTTGAAATAGAACCATTACATCTTAGAAAACAATTCTTATCAATGCTTACAAAACATGGTCATTTAATATATGCTCATGAAATGAAGGATTTTAGAGAAATGCTAGATCGTTTACTCATTGAAGCTAACGAAAAGGAAATCGGTTATTCTAGTATTATTACTTCTGCTTTGATTAGAGTTGTTGTTGAAATTATGCGGGCACAATTAAAAAGAAGTCATGATAATCATATTCGCATTGTTCATTCACCTTATACAGATTTAGTCAATGAAGCTATCCATTATATCCAAGAACATTTGTATGAATCTATTCGTTTGAATACAATGGCTCAAGATTTAGGTGTCTCAAAAGGTGTTTTATATAAAGCATTTATAGAAGTTCTTTCTATTCCTCCTGCTCAATATATTCATCAGGAGAAAATTCAATATGTACAAAGTCGTTTATTATTAGGAGAAAGTTTAACCGCTTTAGCACAGGAATTAGGTTATTCTTCAGCTTATCACTTATCTAAGGATTTTAAAAAGCAAGTAGGAGTAAGTCCAAGAGAATATAAGAAACATGTGAAATAAAAAACATATGCATAAATGTATATGTTTTTTACATAAATACGTATGTTTTGTATATTTGTAAGTGCTATCATATGGATAAAGAAATCATTGCATGTGAAATGAAGAAAGGAAAATGTATAAGGATAAATTATACAAGGATAGACAATGAAATTATTAGAACCAATCCAAGTTGGAAAAATCACATTAAAGAATCGTATTATGTTTCCGCCAATGACCACAGGTTATGAGGAACGTGATGGAACGATAGGAAAGCAGAGCCTTCAATTCTATAAAAGATTAGCTGAAGGTGGGGTTGCCTATATTGTTTTGGGTGATGTTGCCCCTGTCAATACAGTTTCACCAACGCCTAAACTCTTTCATGATGGACAAGTTGAAGCGTTTAAGGCTTTGGCAGATGCACTTCATACTTATGATTGTAAATTAGGAATTCAATTATTTCATCCTGAATATGATGTTGATGCTTTAGCAGAAATGTTTAAAAAAGGTGATATGCAGGCTGCAAGAGCGAAACTTCATCATGATATGTTGCATTATATTGATGAAGTGACAGAAGAACAATTAAATACGATTTTAGTGAAGATGGGTGAATGCGTGAAGCGTGCTTATGTGGCAGGTGTTGATGTTATTGAAGTCCATGGGGATCGTCTTGTTGGTTCATTATGTTCAACTATTTTAAATCACCGAACAGATCATTATGGTGGATCTTTTGAAAATAGGACACGTTTTGCATTAAAGGTTGTGGAAACAATTAAAGCCAATGCACCAGATATTTGTATTGACTATAAATTACCTATTGTTACAGTTAATGAAGATGGAACTTATAGAGGAAAAGGTGGCTTGATTATCGAAGAAGCTATTCAATTAGCCAAAATATTAGAAACAGTTGGTGTTGATATGATTCATGTTGGACAAGCCAATCATACTGGAAATATGAATGATACTATCCCAGCCATGGGAACACAGCCTTATTGTTTTATGAATGACTATACAAAACAAATCAAAAAGGCAGTTTCTATTCCTGTTTCTTCAGTAGGACGTATACTCACACCTGAAAATGGAGAAGCTCTAATTGAAAATGGAGTTTGCGATATTATTGGATTAGGACGTTCATTATTAACTGATCCTGACTTTGTTAAAAAATTAGAAGCAGGACAACAAGATAGAATTCGTTATTGCATGATGTGCAATAAAGGATGTACAGATGCTATTCAAAATCGTCAATTCTTAAGTTGTGTATTAAATGCAGAGAATGGCTATGAATATGAAAGAGTTATAGCTCCTGCTACAGCTAAGAAAAAAGTGATTGTTGTTGGCGGTGGACCTGCTGGAATGGAAGCTGCTAGAGTTGCCAAGACAAGAGGGCATGATGTTATCTTATTTGAACGAGAAACAACATTAGGTGGTCAGTTGAATATCGCAAGTATTCCTCCTAGAAAATCAGAAATGACAAGAGCTATTCATTATTTAACAAATGAAATGAAAGTTCTTGGTGTTGATTTGCGATTGGGACAAAATGTATGTGCGAAATGTATTCTTGATCAAAAACCTGATAGTGTAATTATTGCTATAGGAGCATCTAATATTGATTTGCCAATACCTGGTCATGATTTGCCTCATGTTTATGATGCATGGAAAGTTTTGAATCATGAGCAACTTCCAAGTGGTAATGTTGTTGTCATTGGAGGTGGTCTTGTTGGGGCTGAAACTGCTGAATTATTAGCTGAGATGGGCTGCCATGTTTCTATTGTGGAAATGTTAGACGAAATTGCTAAAGAAGAATCTTCAACTGTCAAACCAACAATGTTTGAAACATTTAAAAAACATAATGTTAAATTATTAACCAAAACAAAAGTAACAGGAATTACAAAAGCATCTGTTGAAGCGGAAGATGAAAATGGAAAAGTTTCATTACCATGTGACTATGTTATCATGGCAGTAGGAGCAAAACCAAATGCCTTTGATACCACTGCTTTAATTGAGGCTGGTATTGATGTTCATATTGTTGGTGATTGTCATGAAAGAGCAGCTGACATTAATCGAGCTATTGAAGAAGGTTATTTAGCTGCAAATTCAATATAATTCTTAAAAGATAGATATGTTTAGTGACATATCTATCTTTCTTTTGAGAGAAATTTAAAGAAACAAGTCAAAATACAAGTTTTCTATTTTATAAAGTGATATACTATATAGTGGTATCCACATTGGAGGTAATAAAATGGAAAAAGATAATGCAGAATTGTCACAAGATATAGAATATCAACTTTTAATGACGTCTCTTAATGCTAGTGTTAGTAAACATTTATTAGATGAACATTTTACATTAGTGACGGCAAATTCGCGTTATTATGAAATGTTTGGTTATAAAAAAGAAGAATATGAAAAATTGTATCATAATCGTCCTGATTTATTTTATAAAAATGATCCTGATGATTGGCATGAACTGAGTCAGATTGTTATGGATACAATTCAACAAGGAAAAAATCGATATGATGCTATTGTACGTATGAGACATAAAAATGGACAAAGATTGTGGATTAAAGTTGTAGGAAACTTTACTGATGAATACGTGAATGGTTATCGCATCTCTTATTCAGTGATGATGGATGTTAGTGAATTAATGCAGAATAAGATTGAAAAAGAAACCACAGAAAATAATTTTCCTGGTTTAATCGCAAAATATAAAATAACTCAAGATGGATTAGAATTTTTGGATGGTAATTATCGTTTCCGTGATTTTTTTAGACAACATCTTTCTATTCATTTGAATGATATGTCAAAGGAAAATGGATTAGAAGAGGTAGCTGATAATTATTCAAAATTACGCCAAGGAGAATCATTTATTTTTAATATTTCTCCATATGATGCTTACAATGAACAAAAATATTTAACAGTATCAGCACAATGTATTGATAAGGATAAAGATGATCCTATCTATTTATTGCTTTTTTCAGATATTACAGAATTAACCTTACAAAAACAACAGCTTCAACAATATAATCAATCATTACATAAATTAGCATTTTCTGATGAAGTTACAAAAGGTTATAATCGAAGAAAATTTGATTTGGTTGCTGGTGATGCAGTCCGTTCTCATAAACCAGGAACATATGCAATGGTATGGCTCAATCTACAAAAGTTTAAGATTGTCAATGAAATTGCAGGCATTGAAGCCGGAGATATTGCACTCAAATATATATATCGTCAATTGCGTGAACATTTAGATGAAGATGAATATGTTGCACGATTATTTTCAGATAATTTTGTTATTCTTATTAAAACAGATGGTGAAAAGAGTATTGAAGAGCGATTAAATCAGTGTATACAAGATATCAATTCATATAATGATAAAGAGGAATATAAGTATTATTTAACTTTTATGGCAGGTATTTATTTGATTAATGAACCTGATATTTCTGTGACTTATATGCAAGATAGAGCACATGCAGCTATTAAATCAAGCAATGATCAAAATTCTGATTTATGTATTATGAGTTATTATAATGAAGCAATACGTATAAAAATGCTAGACGAAAAAGATATTGAAAATCGTATGAGAGAAGCATTAAAAAATGATGAGTTTGAAGTTTACTTACAACCTAAATATTCATTAAAAAAGAAAACTATTTTAGGTGCCGAAGCTTTGGTAAGATGGAATCATCCTCAACGTGGTTTCCTTCCACCTTCTGAATTTATCCCAATTTTTGAAACCAATGGTTTTATTATCCAATTAGATTTATATGTATTTGAAAAAGTATGTGAATGTCTTAAAAGATGGCAGGATGAAGGCAAAGAGATGCTGACGATATCAATTAATATGTCAAGATCACACTTTTCTAAAAATGGTTTCTTAGATGAATATGTCAGAATTAAAAATAAATATGGCATTTCTGCAAAATATTTAGAGATTGAATTAACGGAAACACTTGTTTTTGAAAATCCTGAAATATTCATTAATATTATTCAAAAAATTCATAAAGAAGGTTTCTCTTGTTCAATGGATGATTTTGGAAGTGGTTATTCGACATTGAATACTTTAAAAGATTTAGATGTCGATACAATCAAGTTAGATAAAGCATTCTTTTCATCTGAAAAGATGGAAAACAATAGAGAGAATATTATTATCGGAAGTGTTTTAGATATGGCTAAGTCCTTAGATATGGAAACAGTTGCTGAAGGTATTGAAACGATGGAACAAGTTGATTTCTTAAGTCAAACATCATGTGATTTGGTTCAAGGATATGTCTTTTCTAAACCTTTACCTATTTTATCATTTGAAAAATTATGGTTTGAACAAAATAAAAAAATAACGATAGACTCCTAAGAATCTATCGTTATTTTATGCACTGATTAAATATTATTTGTTTTTCCAATCTTCATACATTTTTAAAGCTTGATCTAAAACTTTTGATCCATCCATCATACCATAAGTACGCATATCAATAACTTCAACAGGAACTTCACCTTTTGTTTGTTCTTTGATTGAATTTAAACGGAAACGTACTTGAGGTCCTATAAGTAATACATCACATGGGTCAGCAGCATATTCAGTTGTTAGTGCAGTTTCACTAACAGCCCAGATTTTGCATTCTAAACCTCTTTCAGCAGCAGCTTTTTCCATACGAGTCACAAGTAAGCTTGTTGACATCCCAGCGCTACATGCTAACATAATTTTCATCATTCTATAAATCCTCCTTGTTATTTGTCTTTCTTTATATATATATTATACACCTAGTCATTTCAGAATGAAAGAATAATAAATAAAGAAATATAAAATTATTGACTTATCTCTATGACTCCTTTACCATAGTGTTATGGAAAAGAAAAATAGATATTTTCAATGGATTTTTTTATTAGGAATTGTTGTGAGTTTTGGGGTACAATTTGTATATATTCTCTTACCTCAATGGACATTAACATTGTTACAAAAACTTATTTTATTAAGTATTCAAATGATTTCCATTGGTAGTTATACACATTTTCGACTCATTAATTCAAGTTTAAAAGAAAGGAAAAAAGGTTTTTTGAAAGCACATTGGATTGTGTTTGTCATATATTGTCTAAATCTTATATACGTTTTATTTTTAGATCCTGATTTTGGCAGGCAAGTGTTTAAGGAAACATTATCTTTTGAAGAATACTGGAAATATAATGTTAATTTAGATTTGTTTGAAACAATACAATTATTTATCAGAGGTTATCAAAATCATATTGTGAGTTTAGAAACATTATTAAGAAATATATTAGGGAATTTAATTGTTTTTATGCCTATGGCTTATTTTTTACCAGTTTTATTTGCTTGTCAGAGAAAAGTTTATATTTTTTTGCCAACACTTTTTATGATGGTTTTAAGTGTTGAAGTTTTACAGGTCATATTCAGAATAGGAAGTGGCGATGTTGATGATTTATTTTTAAATGTTGTGGGGGCTTTTTTGATGTATTTATTTTTGAAATGCTTACCACTTGAGCATATTTATGCATTAAAAGAAAGGAATTAAAATGAAGAAAAAGGATATTATTGTGATTGTTGTATTGTGTTTAGTTATTGGAATTGGTTATTTTGTTTATCAAATGTTTCAGGGAGAAAAGAATATTGTTGAAGTATATTATAAAGATAAGTTAATTCAACAAATTGATATTTCAATAGATAAGACATATACTTTTGAAGGAAGTTATGGAAAATTTAATTTAGAAGTCAAAGATCATCAGTATCATGCTGTTGATGTAGAATGTCCAAATCATGATTGTGAAAAAATGGGTTGGGTGAAAGAAGGAAGTTCAAAAACAATTATGTGTTTACCTAATGAGATTTATGTTGTACAAGCAGAAACTGAGGACGCATTTTAATGAAAAATAAATTTCATTTTTTTCTAACATTCCTGCTAGGAATGTTATTTGTTTTTATAAGTATTTTTGCCTTTGTATATTCATCTTATTTTGTATATACAATTGTCATTTTGCTTGGATTGATTATTCTTGTAGATGCCTTGTTTAATATTGTTAAAATGTTAAGTACTCATAAGAATCATTTTTTACAATATTTGATTCACATCATGATTGGTATATTATTCCTTCTTTTTCCTCAATTGCCTTTTTCATTTGTTATTGTTATTTTTGCTTTGTATATATGTATTGCTGGATTATCACATTTTATAACTTATTGTTATTATCGAAAAGAAAAAGTAAATGGCAGAATGATCTTCTTACTTGCTTCCATTGTTTTTCTTGCTGGTGGTGTATCGTTTTTGCTGTCACCCTCAGTACATGCTCAAGAAATGACAATCATTTTTGCTATTTATAGTTTATATTTAGGTGTGAAATATATTTCTCAATCCATTCGTGAATTGTTATCAGAAAATCGTGTGAATTCTTTAAAAAGACATATTCGTGTTTCGTTACCTGTTTTTATGGTAGCATTAATGCCAAGAATAGTGATTGAATATATAAATGAACATTTAGAAACAGATGATATTATTGTTGAGGCATCTCGTACAGGTGATTTAGAAGTATTGATTCATGTGAGTAAAGATGGTTTTGGAGCGATTGGACATGTTGATATTTGTTATAATCATGAAGTCATAGCGTATGGTGCATACGATGAAGCATCAACTCGTTTATTTGGTGCCATTGGTGATGGGGTTTTATTTATTGTAGATAAGCAAAAATATATTCCGTTTTGTAAACAGGATGATCCAACGAGCCATGTTTTTGGTTATACACTTTCATTAGATGAAGTACAAAGAACCCATATTGAAGAAACAATTCAAAAGTTTAAAGAGAATCTTATTGCATGGCAACCACCGATTTATTATCATGCAAAAGCAAATGATTATGCGAGTCGTTTGTACAGTCACACTCAAGCACAATTCTATAAATTTAAAAAAGGACAATTTAAATATTATTTTGTAATGACAACAAACTGTGTATTATTGGCTGATCGTATTATTGGTAAGTCTGGAATAGATATTGTCAATATGAATGGAATTATTACACCAGGAACATATTTTAGTTATTTTGAGGAAGAAGCTAAAAAAGAAAATTCAAGAGTATTATCAAAAACACTATATTAAAGTAATAGAGAGGATAAATGCAAATGATGTATTTATCTTTTTTATTGACAAATCATAAAATATGTAATATATTACATATATAGGTAATGTATTACCTAAAGGAGAATATATGAAAAAGGGACTTTGGATTATTTTAGGAATCGTTGTTGTGTTAGGATGTATCGTTTTTATTTTGTTTCAAAAACAGATACAGGATGTTAAAGATTTGAAATATAGTAATATTGTCATGAATGATGTTGATAATGGAACTTATGAGGGTGATGTTGAAACAATGCTTATTAAGGTAAAAGTCAATGTGACTGTTAATAATCATAGAATTCAACAAATAGATATTTTAAAACATGATAATGGTTTTGGGGCTCCAGCAGAAGATATAGTTCAATCCATGATTCAAAACAATGATTATCAAGTTGATATCATAAGTGGGGCAACTTATTCTAGTGAAGTTATCAAAAATGCTGTGAATCAGGCTTTACAGAAAGGAGTTCATAAGAATGGATAGAGATGAATTGTTAGTAGGAATGGATAATGAGCGTATTTTGTTTGGGTTGTTCTTTGCGTTTGGTAATAGATTACAGGCAGCAGGAGATACTTTTTATGATGAAATCACATGTAAACAATTCTTTTTATTAATATGTTTATCACTTTTTCAAGATGAAGCACCAACTGTTAATCAATTATCAGAGGTTATGGGAAGTTCGCATCAAAATGTTAAACAGTTGATTAATAAACTTGAAGAAAAAGGGTTTCTTCAAACAGTAAGTGATCAAGTGGATAAACGCAAAATGAGAATTATTCAAACAGATAAAATGGCTGAATTAAAAGTAAAATATGAAAAACAGGAATTGGCATTTATGGAACAGTTATACAGTGGTTTAACACCACAACAAATAGCAAGTACATTACAAGTTATCAAGATTATGGAAAATAATCTGATGAAAATCAAGGAGAATGGAAAATGAAAATAATCGTTGTTTATAAAAGTAAAACAGGTTTTTCTAAACAATATGCAAAATGGATTCAATCATCATTAAATTGTGATATGCTTTCTTTGAATCAAGTCAAAACTTTGGATGGATATGATATGGTAATTTATGGTGCAGGATTGATGGCAGGGCAAATCAATGGATTAAAAAAGTTTCAGTCATATATAAAGAATCAAAAAATTGTTATTTTTGCAACAGGAGCTATTTCAAAAGAAGCAACAGAGATTATTGAAAAAGTGAAAAAAGATAATCTGTCTTTATTTAATCAAGATGTTCCATTTTATTATTTTGAAGCGGGTTTGAATTATGATAAAATGGGCTTTTTTTCAAAAAGGATGTTAAAAATGATGTATCATTCATTAAAGAAAAAAACAGAAAAAACAATGGAAGAAGAGGAAATGATGATAGCACTTGCTAAGAGTCATAATCATGCAAAACAAAGTGATATTTTACCACTTATAGAAACTATAAAGCAGAGTTAGTATTTAACTCTGCTTTTCTTCGATATAGTAATCAACGGATACACTAGAAGTTCTAACTTCATGCATATGTTTTTTAACAACATCACAATGATAGGGATCATTTTGATAAGCTGCTAGTGCAGCTTCATCAGCGACAATTGTTTCTAGGATAATATCGTAAGATCTTTCACTATGTAAAAAATCAATGCCTACCTGGATATCTATAAGTGTATCAACTCTTCCTTTCATAGACATAAGAATGTCACGTGCTTTTTGACAGTTTTCTAAACTGTTATCTTTTAATTTGAAACAAACGATATGTTTAATCATGCTTTATTTCCTCCTTATTATGAAATGATTATATACGAAAAACAAAAACTTTACTACTTTTTCACATAGTTTTTTGATTATTTCCATGCATTCATTTCATAAACTAAAAGTGTAAAAGGAGGAATGGAAATGATTAAAAATGCGATGTTAAGTATTAAGAAAAATCTGGGGAAAACAATGTTATTATTCGTCTTAATGTGTGTCATTGCAAACTTAGTTATTGCAGGATTGTCTATTAAGAGTGCAACAACGAAATCAATGGAACAAGTGAGAACATCTTTAGGAAGTGATGTAACCCTTTCTTATAACATGCAAAATATGATGCAAAATAGAGATAAGGGTGCCACAATGGATGAAGCAATTAGTCATATAACGGTATCTATGGCTGATCAACTGAAAACATTAAAGTATGTAGATAGTTATAATTATACAATAAATGTTGGAGTGACAAGTGATGATATTGATCCAGTTGCAATGAGTTCAGATTCTGAGTCATCAACTAAAACTCGCCAAGGACCACAGAACAATGGAGACCAGCCAAAAATGTTAGATGATAATGATTTTACTGTTGTTGGTAATACAACAATGGCTCATTTATCAGACTTTACAGAAGGAAACTATGTTTTAAAAAGTGGTCGTTTATTAACAAGTGATGATGAAAAGAGTACAAATTGTGTCGTTGAAACAAATTTAGCAAAGGATAATGATTTAGCTGTAGGTGATCAATTAACAGTTACATCAACAAATGATGATAATGAGGAGATTTCTGTTCAATTAACAATTGTTGGTATTTATGAAATTGAAACATCAAGTCAAATGGGTGGCATGATGAGTAATCGTCAAAACCCAATTAATCAAATTTACACGGGCTTAACAACTGCTCAAAAGCTTAATGATAGTACAACGGAAATATCAAGTGCAACTTATTATTTAGATGATCCTGAACATATTGATACATTTAAAGCACTTGCTAAATCATCAACAGATATTGACTTTGAAACTTATACATTAGATGCGAATGATCAAGTCTATCAAAGAAGTATATCATCTTTAGAAAATATGGAACAATTTGCAACTATTTTCTTATGGGTTGTTGTGGGGGCAGGTAGTGCCATCTTATGCCTTATTCTTATCTTAACAATGCGTAGCCGTTTTTATGAGTTTGGAGTGTTATTATCTTTAGGACAAGCCAAAATTAAAATTATGTTGCAACAGTTAATAGAAGTATTGATGATTGCTATTGTGGCATTTGGATTGTCTTTAGGAACAGGTAAAATGGTCTCTAATGTTGTGAGTTCAATGCTTGAGTCTACACAAAATAATCAACAACAAATGGTTATGGAAATGCCAGGAAACAATCAAGAAACAGAAAATGAAAAAGCAGATAGTCAAAAATCATCTCGTTTCTTAGATAAAGCAATGCAATCACCAGAAAATGCAGAACTTGATGTTTCCTTAACAACACAAACCATTATTCAACTTGGAGAAATCACTAGTTTGATTTGGCTAGTATCAGTTGTTTTACCATCAATTTATATTTTAAGATTATCACCAAGAGAAATTCTGGTTAAAAAGGAGGGGTAATATGGATGAAAAAATTGTATTAACATTTAAAAATGTTTGTTATCATTATAAAGATGGATCAAGACAAGTAAATATTTTAAAAGAAGCAAATTATTTATTTGAAAAAGGAAAAACATATGCTATTGTTGGAGCAAGCGGAAGTGGTAAAACAACATCGCTAGTTTTAGCAGGGGGATTAGATAGTCCTAAAAGTGGTAGAATTCTGTATAAAGGTGAAGATATTTCAAAAATAGGTTTAACAAAATATCGTCGTAATCATGTTTCTATTGTTTTTCAATCTTATAATTTGATTAATTATATGAATGCTATTCAAAATGTTGAAAGTGCTATGGATATTTCAGGAATTCATGTTCCTCATAAAAAACAATATGCATTCAATATTTTAAAAGAATTAGGATTGAGTGAAGAAGAGAGTAAACGTGATATTCGTAAATTATCAGGTGGACAGCAACAAAGAATTGCCATTGCAAGAGCAATGGCAAAGGATGTTGATTTGATTCTTTGTGATGAACCTACTGGAAATCTGGATCAGGAAACATCACAGGGAATTATTCAAACATTTATTCAATTGGCTCATGATAAAAATAAATGCGTGATTGTAGTGACGCATTCAAAGGATTTTGCTAAAGAACTAGATGTTCAGTTACAAATCAATCAGGGGAAATTAGAGAGAATTGAATAGTGTTCACAGAAAATTCATATCAAGATTGTATGATATAAGTGTCTTAAGAAAGACACATAATACAAACTATAGACGACCCCTCTCCCTAAATATAAATTCGTCTATAATTCAAAAAGAACGTTTCCCCACGTTCTTTTTTCTTTTTTATAAAATCAACAATAAATGCTACAACGGATGATAAAGGATGTTAAAATGAATGTGTAAGCTCATTAGCGGTATTCCTATATTCCTTGGGTGTCATACCATACATAGCATGGAATTTCTTATAGAAGTAATTAATATTATTACAACCAACTTTGTATACAATTTCATTAATTGTGAGTTGAGAATTGGTAAGGAGAAAGGCTCCTTCAGTTAATTGCTGTGCTGTTTTGATTTCAATAAAAGACATCCCAGTTTTTTTCTTAAGAAGATTACTAAGATAATTAGGATTATAACCAAACTTTTTAGAAACATCTTCTAATTTACAATGTGTATAATTTTCTTCGATATAATTTAAAATAGGAATGAGAGTCTCCTGACTCATTTTATCATTATAATTTGTATCTTGAGAATCATATAATGTATTGATCAATTCAAGAAATATGGCTGAAACATAAGTTTGCATCAACTCATTAAAACAACGGCTAGGACCAAAGTATTCACAAAGTAAAAATTGAATAAGTGTATGAAGTTTAAAATTATTTTGAGTATTAAAAATAATATATTGATTATGTTGTCGATTCTTAGATATTGCATTAAGTAAAAATGTCGTAATAATGCCTTTTTGGGATAAACGACTTAAAAAGACACTGTTAAAAAATTCTTTTTTAAAAACAATATTAATAACAATATCATGAGCAGATTTATAACTTGTCGCACTGTGAATAACATTTGTATCAAGAATACATAAATCGCCTTGTGTCATTGTGACTTCTTTTCCATTAATAATAAAAGTACAGGTTCCTTCATATATGTAGTTTAATTCCATATCTTTATGATAATGAGGAGGGATAGTTGTGTATCTTGATTCTTTGACAACACCAATACGTTCAGTTTTTAATGTATTCGCAAAGTCAAAACAATAACATTGCATGTTATGATAATTGTGAAGTGGTAAGTTTGCATAAAATGGACTCAGTTCACCTGGATGTTTTAAATGCCATCTCTCACCAGAAGTATCAATATGTAAGAACTCATCTAAATCTTGAATATTCATAATTTTCTCCTAACTGTGAAAATGATATAAATAATATAATAATGTGACATTTTCAAATGTATCTTCTCTTGTTATAATAACATCGAAAACTAGCTAGTTCAATGAAAAAAGGAGAAAGAAAATGAAAACAGGATTTGATAAAGATTTTTTATGGGGTGGAGCAATATCTTGCTCACAGGCAGATGGTGGCTTCTTAGAAGGTGGAAAAGGAATCTCTACACAAGATTTACGTTATTTAAATCCAGCATGGAATCGTGAACAAGTTGAAGAAAAACATCATAAATGCCCATTTTCTAAAGCTGAATTTGAACAGGCTTTAAAAGATATGGATGTGACATATTATCCTAATCGTAGAGGAATAGATTTTTATCATCACTACAAAGAAGATATTGAATTATTTCATCAAATGGGAATGAAGATGTTTAGAACATCTATTTGCTGGTCACGTATTTTCCCTAATGGTGATGATCTTGAACCTAATCAAGAAGGATTAAATTATTATAAAGATATGTTTAAAGAATGTCATAAAAAAGGAATAAAAGTATTTGCAACAATACTACATTATGATATTCCAGTTCACTTGGTTTTAAAATATGGTGGCTGGAAAAATCGTCAAACAATCCAATTTTATGTTCGTTATGCTGAAACTTTATTTAAAGAACTTGGAGATTTGGTTGATTATTGGTTACCTTTTAATGAATTCAATGCAGGACGTTTTGCACCTTGGGATGGTGTTTGCTTGATTCAGGATGAGGAAGAAAACATGAATCAATCTATATTCCAATGTTTGCATCATCAATTGATTGCAAATGCATTGACTGTTAAATTATGTCATGAAATGTTACCGGGTGTAATGATTGGTGGGATGATTGCAAGATTTGAAACTTATCCAGCAACATGTCGCCCTGAAGATGCATTACAGGCATTGCAAGATGAACAGTATGGCAATTGGTTCTATACTGATGTTATGGCGCGTGGAGAATATCCTCAGTATATGGATAGATATTTTGATATGTTTGATATTCACATTGATATACAAGAAGGAGATTTGGACATTTTAAAATCAGGATTAGTTGATTTCTTGTCTTTTTCATACTACTTCTCACAAGTTTCAACAAGTGATCAAACATGGGAAAAGACTGCTGGTAACTTAATTATGGCGAATAAGAATCCTTATTTAGAAACAAGTGAATGGGGTTGGCAAAAGGATCCGATTGGTTTAAGGGTAACTTTGAATAAAATGTATGATCGTTATAGATTGCCACTGATTATTGCTGAAAATGGATTAGGAACAACGGATGTCTTAGAAAGTGATGGAACTATTCATGATCCATATCGTATTGATTATTTAAAATCACATATTGCTCAAATGAAAGAAGCTGTTATTGATGGTGTAGATATCATTGGATATACAATGTGGGGTATTATTGATATTGTTTCTTGTGGACCTTTGACTATGGATAAGCGTTATGGTGTGATTTATGTTGACTTAGATAATGGTGGTCAAGGTTCGGGTAAACGTTATTGTAAAGATAGTTTTTATTGGTATCAAAAATGTATAAAATCTAATGGAAAGGAATTAGGATAAATAAAATGACAAATAAAGAACTGGCAAAACAAATTGTTTCTCTTTTAGGTGGCCGTGATAATATAACAACTGCTTTACATTGTGTGACAAGATTAAGATTTAATTTAAAAGATAATAGTTTAGCAAATATGAAATCTATTGAAAATCTGGAAGGTGTTATCGGAACACAAATTAAAAATGGCCAATATCAAATTATTATAGGACCTATGGTTGCTGATGTTTTTATTGAAGTAGAAGCTCTCTTAGGTGATATGAGCAATAACGAAATAAAATCAACTCAAAAATTTGATGTCAATAAAATTCTTGATGTTATTACTGGTATCTTTTCTCCTATTTTACCTGCTTTAGTGGCAGGTGGAATGCTAAAAGGTATTATAGCAATGATTGATGGTTTTGGTTGGATTGCTACTGAGAGTGGAACTTTTGTTATTTTGAATTTAATTTCAGATATTCCCTTTTATTTCTTACCGTTTTTGTTAGCTATTTCTTCTTCGCGTAAGTTCAAAGTAAATGAATATCTAGGTATTTGTGTTGCAGGAGCTTTGATGTATCCTACTTTTGTTGCAGCAGTGGATGCTACAAGCAGTCCGTTTACTTTCTTAGGTTTTGTGATTCCCGTCTTTAAGTATGCTGATTCAGTATTTCCAGTTATTTTAGGTGTTGGATTGCTTGCTGTGGTTTATCGTTTTATTGATAAATTTATTCCAAATGTTCTTAAAATGGTTATTGTTCCAACGATGTCATTACTTGTGACAATACCTTTGATATATTTGATTTTAGCACCAATAGGCGCTTATGGTGGTATTTATCTCGCTGATGGGATTGTGTGGATGTTTAATACTTTTGGTGTATTTGCTGGATTTTTGCTTGGCTTCTTTATGCCGCTTATTGTATTGTGTGGTATGCACCAATCAACATCACCAATTCAAATTACAAATATAACAACACTTGGTTATGATTACTTATTACCTATTTCATTTTGTCATAATATGGCTGAATCTGGAGCATCTTTAGGTGCAGCTTTACATATGAAGGATAGTAAAATGAGAGCAGCTGCTCTTACAACAAGCTTCTCAGCATTTCTTGGAATTTCAGAACCAGCATTATTCACAGTCAATGTTGTGAACAAAACACCATTGATTGCTGCTATGATAGCAAATGGAATCGGTGGTGCATTGACAACACTTTTAGGAGCAAAATGTTTTGCTTTCGTTATGCCTGGAATTACATCATTACCAGTTTATGCAAATCCTGATGGAACAATTGGAAATTTATTATTAATGTGTGTTTGTATTATCAGTACTTTTCTTATTGCAGCAGTATTAAGTTATCTTTTAGGGATGCGTAAAGTTAAGACATCTGATCTTGTTATAGAAATGCCTGTAAAAGGAGAAATGATTTCCTTAAATAAGGTAAATGATGAAATGTTCGCTAAAGAAAAGATGGGAAAAGGCTATGCCATTATTCCAAATGATCAATATATTTATGCACCATGTGATGGAACAGTTGTTGTTCTTGCACAAACAAAGCATGCTATTGGACTACAGGCAAAACAAGGTGAAGAATTGTTAATTCATATTGGTATTGATACAGTAGAATTAAATGGTCAATATTTTGAAAGTTATGTTAAACAAGGAGATAAAGTGAAAAAAGGCGATCGATTAATGAAAGTTGATTTTCAAAATATTCAAAAAGCTGGCTATGATATAACAATTCCGGTGATTTGTACAAATAGTCAAAACTATCAACAAATTACTGTTGATAAAGAACACAAAACTATGACTATAAAAAAATAAATTATTTAAAAACCTATTTGTAAGTCAAATAGGTTTTTAAATAATTTTGAAATGTTTTAAAGCATTTTCAATACCATTATCTCTAATATCAGTTGTAATAAATGTCACAACATCAAACAAAAGTGGATTGCTATTTCCCATTGCAACAGATTCTTTCGTAAATTCTAACATAGGTAAATCATTGGTAGAATCACCAATACTGATTGCATTTTCAACAGGTATATTTAAGTAGTCTGCAATCATTTGAATACCTGTGGCTTTGGAATATCCAAGTGGGATGATTTCTAAAAAATCGACATCACGTTGGATAAAATCAAAGTCTTTTTGTAAAGCTTCTTTAAAAGTGTCAACATCAGAATGTTCATCATACCATGAAGCGTATTTATCAAAAGGAACAATATCGTGCTGATTATATTTAAATACAGGGAATTTTTGTTCGATATATCTTTGTTCAACTCCACCTACAAAAGGGTGAAAAGTTTTGTGAGGAAAATAAACACCATTTCTTCCCTCTAAAACAGTATCAATATGACATTCATAAGATTTTTCAATCACAAGTTTTTGTTTTTCTGCTGGAATCTCTACATGAAAAATAGGTTTTCCCTGATACTCAATATAAGTTCCACAACCACAAATATATCCATCAAAAGGAATATCAGTAATAACTTTATCAATTGTTGAAATTGGACGGCCAGTATTAATAAAGCATAAATGTCCATTTGCTTGTGCTTTAGCGATAGCTTGTTGAGTTGACGTAGGAACACAGAAAGTTTCTTCATCTAATAATGTTCCGTCTATATCAAAAAATATAAGTTTTGTTTCCATAGTTTTTCCTCACTTCTTTTTTTCTATCATACATAGAAAAATGGAAATGGTCAAGATGGAGATGGCTATGATATAAAAAGTATGATAAAATATATGCAAAGGAGGAGGTATAATGAGTATTCAAAGACCTATTCAGCCTGCTTTAATCAAACCAGTTCATTTAAATACGCCTTATATTGAAACAAAACGTTTGATATTAAGAAAAATGACTGAAGAAGATTTACAAGCTGTTTTTATGATTTATAAAGATCAAGCTGTCAATGAATTTTTACCATGGTTTCCTCTTCACACGCTTGAAGAAGCCAAAATATTATTAGAAAATAAATATTTAAAAGCCTATCAATTACCAAGAGGATATATGTATGCGATTTGTTTGAAAAGTGATAATATTCCTATTGGTTATGTTCATATTGAAATGGATGAGAGCTATGATTTAGGCTATGGTTTAAGAAAAGAGTTTTGGCATCAGGGAATAACGACTGAAGCAGTTCAGGCAGTTTTAAAACAGGCACAAGAAGATGGACTGCCTTATGTGACTGCTACTCATGATATCAATAATATAAATAGTGGTAAAGTCATGAAGAAGTTACAGATGAACTATCAATATTCATATGAAGAATTGTGGCAACCCAAAAATAAAATGGTTACTTTTCGAATGTATCAATTGAACCTTGATGGTAATCAAAAAAGAGTTTATAAAAAATATTGGGATATGTATCCTAATCATTATATTGAAGAGAATATTTAAAAAGATGAACCGGTGGGTTCATCTTTTTAAAAATCTTTTTTGATTTGTTTTGCAATTTCTTGAATAATTTGACTTGTAAATGGATTGCTTAGATTGGCATTTTTTAAAGCATCTAAGTAATCAACATTAATTGTATTTTGAGTCATATTTCGATAAGTAAGGATTGCTTCATCACGATCTTGTTGACTGAGCATCCATATTTCTAAGGCAGAAACAGCACTTGTTGCATAACTGATATAATAGAATGGTGATTCAAAATGATGATGAATATCAACCCATTCATATGTCATTTCATATCCATAGTATTTTTTACTAATTTGCGCATGCAAAGCATTCATTTCATCTATTGACATATCAGGATTTTCATAAACTTTTTGTTGGAATTCATCTTCTGCTGCACCTTGAATAATGCTGCTTAACATTTCAATGATTGAATTAACTTCAAAAAGTTGAGCATCATCTTTAAAAATATCTTGATAATATTTGAACATTAAGAGTTCTAAGCCTTGAGAATGAATTTCAGCAATATCTAAATTGTTAGAATCATTCCAGATTGTCTTTCCCATAAGATAAAAGTTATAATAATGACCAAATTCATGGAAGACAGTGTCTGGCGTTTTATAATCATTGGCATTAATAAACATGAATGGACTTGAGCCAAGCAAAGTTGTAAAACCAGCATGTTGAGTATTTTTATCATTGCTGAAATGATAAAGCTGATATTTTTGCATATAGGTAAGTGCTTCTTGCATGGCTTGTGGAAACTCTTTTTTCAGTGCATCTTCAAGATAAGATATTCCACTTTCAAGTGAATATGGAGTTTTATCTAATTGACTTATTTTATTTTGATATTTCATTGATAGTGAAAGATATAAAGGTGTGACTGTTTCAAGAACGTTCTTTTCAAATTTTTGTGCATCTTCTTTAGTAAAATCACGTCCTAATACATCATAGGCATAATCAGCATAACTGTCATAACCAAGTTTCTTTGCTATTTGGATTCTGATTTTCACAAGCTGACTATAAATCGTAGCTAACTCTTTATTTTTATTTTGATAAATACGATAATAGGCATCAATATCATCTTGCTTACTAAAGTCTAAATCATCCATAGTCACTGTTTTACCCTTGATTTCAGTTGTATATTCTTTTGATAATAATGTGTTGTATTGATTGACAAGTGCTGTTTCCTGCTCTGAAAGTTCTTCAATTTCAGGTGAATTTAATTTTGCATTTTTTTGATAACGTTCAATGAAGTCTTGACCCATTTTATTTGTGAAAGCATCTTTATATTGGGATTCAAGAATTGTTTTGGTTAAAGAATTCATTTGATTGTCAAGTTTTGTATAACTATTACTTAAAAATTGACTTTCATTATCATAATATTGACTTGTAACATCTATACTGTAAAAGACGTTTGCTAGTGATGACATATAATCAATATTATAGAGATCATCAAGAATATCCTGATAAGCATTTAAGACATCAGCATCTTTGTTACTGTTTTGAGAAAGCTTCATAAGGTCTTCAATCTTTTGATTGGTTGCGTCAATATCAGGACGCTGATATTTCATGTCTTTAAAGGCAATATTGTCATGAGGAGGAATTGTTTCTTCATGAACCTTGGTTGTTGAAGTACAGCCACTTAATAAAAGTGCTAAAGTTACAAATAAGATAGCTATTGATTTAAATTTTTTCATAATTTTTCTCCTTTTATTTATTATATATGGAATAAAGATTTATTGCAATTTCTTTAGGGAAAGGGTAAATATAATATGAAAAATTGTGATATTGCGGAAAATAGGATGTTGTGTTATAATCAATTCAATATAAAGAGGGGATGATGTGGATGTATAAGATTTTACGTAAAGAAACATTGAATGATGTTGTTGAATTAATGGAAATTCATGCACCATTTGTAGCTAGAAAATGTGAACCAGGTCAATTTATTATTTTGCGTGTTGGTGAGGATGGAGAAAGAATTCCATTAACAATTGCAGATTTTGATAGAGAAAAAGAAACAATTACAATTATTTATCAGATTGTTGGTTACTCAACAAAAGCTTTAGCGGCTTTAAATGAGGGTGATGAATTAACTGATTTTGTTGGACCATTAGGAGAACCAACGAAGTTGCATCAATCAAAACATGTAGTGGGTGTTGCTGGTGGTGTTGGTAGTGCTCCATTATTTCCACAATTAAGAGCGTTAGCGAATATGGGTGTTGATGTTGATGTCATTATTGGTGGAAGAGAAGCTCAATATGTTTTATGGGCTGATGAATTTAGAAAGTTTTGTAAAAATGTTTATATTACAACTGATGATGGATCATTGGGACGTCAAGGATTTGTTACTCAAGTATTAGCTGAAATGATTGAAAAAGGGGAAAACATTGATGAAGTGATTGCGATTGGTCCTGTACCAATGATGAAAGCTGTTGTTGGTGTGACAAAACCACATAATATCAAAACATCTGTTTCTTTAAATCCTATTATGATTGATGGAACTGGAATGTGTGGATGTTGTCGTGTAAGTGTGGATGGAAAAATTAAATTTGCTTGTGTTGATGGACCGGATTTTGATGGTTTACAAGTTGATTTTGATGAATTAATATCACGTCAAAGAATGTTTAAAGAAGAAGAACATGAGGTTATGGAAAATGCTAACCGTATGTGTAATTTAATGGGAGGTGCCAAATAATGCCTAACATGTCATTAGAAAAGGTGAAAATACCTGAACAAGAACCAAATGTCAGAAATAAAAATTTTGAAGAAGTTTCATTAGGATATACAAAAGAACAGGCAATGGAAGAAGCAACTCGTTGCTTAAATTGTAAACATCAGCCATGTAAACAAGGTTGTCCAGTAGGTGTACCAATTCCTGAATTTATTGCAGAAGTGGCGCAAGGACATTTTGAAGAAGCTTATGAAATTATTACTCAAGAAAATGCTTTACCAGCTATTTGCGGACGTGTTTGTCCTCAAGAAAATCAATGTGAGGGAAAATGTGTACGTGGGATTAAAGGTGAATCAGTAGGAATTGGTCGTTTAGAAAGATTTGTTGCTGATTATCATAGAGAACATGGACAAAAGAAAAACATTCAAATAGAAAAAAATGGTAAGAAAGTGGCAGTTGTTGGAAGTGGGCCAGCTGGAATTACTTGTGCTGGTGAATTGGCTAAAAAAGGCTATGATGTCACTGTGTTTGAAGCATTGCACAAAACAGGAGGAGTGCTTTCTTATGGTATTCCTGAGTTCCGTTTGCCAAAAGCTTTGGTACAAAGTGAGGTTGATGGTGTTGCTGAACTTGGCGTCGATTTCCAAACAAATGTTGTTGTTGGAAGATCAATTACAATTGATGAATTACAGCAACAAGGCTATGAGGCTATATTTGTAGGAAGTGGAGCTGGGTTACCAAGATTCCAAGGTATTCCAGGTGAAAACTTAAATGGTGTTTATGCTGCAAATGAATTCTTGACACGTGTGAATTTGATGAAAGGTTATCAATTTCCAAATCATCCAACACCTGTTAAAATTAGTGATACAGTTTGTGTCATTGGGGCAGGAAATGTGGCAATGGATGCTGCGAGAACAGCAAAACGTTTAGGCGCAAAAGATGTCTATATTGTTTATCGTCGTGGAGCAGAAGAGGTGCCAGCACGAGCTGAGGAAGTTCATCATGCTAAAGAAGAAGGCATCATCTTTAAGTTATTAACAAATCCAGTGAAAATTGAAGGTGAAGATGGCTGGGTAAAATCAATGGAATGTGTTGAGATGGAACTTGGTGAACCAGATGATAGTGGTAGAAGAAGACCAGTTGTGAAAGAGGGATCAAATTTCACAATTGAAACAGGTACAGTCATTGTATCTATTGGTCAAAGTCCAAATCCATTAATCAGAACAACAACTCCTGGTTTAGATACACAAAAATGGGGTGGAATCATTGTTGATGAAGAAACAATGAAGACTTCTAAAGATGGTGTTTATGCTGGTGGAGACGTTGTAACTGGAGCAGCAACTGTTATTTTAGCAATGGGAGCTGGAAAAACAGCTGCTAAAGCTATTGATGAAGCTTTAAAACAAAAAGATAAATAATTTCTTGTTATAAATTATTATAAAAGCTTATTCTTATGGAATTTTCCTTTAAGAATAAGTTTTTTTAATAGAGTATGGAATGTATTGACAATTTTTAAATATATGTTATATTATAGTCATAATGTTATAACATTACAAAAATTAACATTATGAGAGGACAAAATTATGAAATATGAATTTCCAAAGAATTTTAAGTGGGGTAGTGCAGTATGGGCTCAAGGAACAGAAGGAGCATTTGATAAGGATGGAAAAGCACCAACAGTATGGGATGAATACTATCGTTTATCACCTGAACGCTTCTATAATGAAGTAGGTCCTAGTGAGACATTAAATTGGTATGAGGATTATGAGAGATATGCTCAATTAGCCAAGGATATTGGTCATAACAGTTTTAGAACTTCTATTTTATGGGCTAGATTATTGCCTGATGGAAAAAATGTCAATGAAAAGGCAGTAGAGTTCTATACAAACATGTTTAAATCTTTTAAAGAAAAGGGTATGGAATTGTCTATTGTTTTGTATTGGTTTGATATGCCATTGTTGTTTGAGAAACAAGGTGGATTTACAAAACGTGATGTGATTGAGCCATTTGCTTATTATTGTCAGAAATGTTTTGAATTATTTGATGGGTTGGTAGATATTTGGTATATCTATAATGAACCAATTGTCGATGTGATGTTTAAGTATCAAAATGATATGTGCTATCCAAATTTATTAGATTGGAATTTAGCAAATAATGCAATTTATCACATGGTTGTAGCACATGCGAAGGTTGTAGAAGTCTTTAAGAATGGGAATTATCAAGGAAAAATAGGATCAGTATTGAATCATGGACATATTTATGCAAGAAGTGAGCATCCTGCTGATCTTTTAGCAAAACATCGTGTTGAATTGATGATGCAGTTATCTTATGAAGAACCATTGTTACTTGGTAAAGTCAATGAAGAGTGGTTAGCATTTGTAAAAGAGTATGGTGCTCAAATAGATGTTTATGAAGAAGATGCTCAATTAATTGCGGATAATACAATATCAGTGTTAGGATTAAATATTTATAGTCCAGAAAGAGTTAAGTGCCTTTCATATCAAAGAAATCCAGAAGCACCAATTACATTTGATTCGTTTAGTGAACCTTATATCATGCATGGTCGTCAAATGAATAGCGATCGAGGTTGGGAAATTTATCCAAAATGCCTTTATGATACATTAATGTTAATGAAGGAAGAATATGGAAATCCTGAGATGAGAATTACAGAGAATGGTATGGGTATTCAAAATGAATATCGTTTTAGAAATAAAGAAGGGCAAATCCAAGATGATTATCGTATAGATTATGTTAAGAAACATTTAATTTGGGCTTACAAAGCTATTCAGGAAGGTGTTCATCTCGTTGGTTATAACATGTGGTCATTTGTTGATTTATGGTCACCATCAAATCAATTTAAAAACTGTTATGGTTTCTATGAATATGATTTAAAATCTGGAGAAACAAAACGTAAAAAGAGTGCGGATTGGTTCGAATATGTAACGAAAGTTAACGGTTTTGAAGAATAATACATGATAGTTTACAAAATTTGGTAATATAGTGTATAATGAAAAGAAGTTATAATGAAGAGAGGGAGTAACATGAAATTAAGTTTTCAAAGTGGACAAAAGCCATTATGGAGTCAGCTTTATGACATATTGGAATCACGTATTCTTAATGGTGATTACCAGGAAGGTGAAGTTTTACCAAGCGAGATGGCTTTAATGGAAGAGTTTGAGGTTTCTAGAGTGACAGTACGTCAAGCGATGGATAAACTGATCAATGCTAAACTGATTTCTAGAAAAAGAGGAAAAGGGACTATTGTTTTAAAACGTGAAAATACTGTGGCAACTTCTTTTCAATCTTCTTTTAATGGTGTGGAAGAAAAAAATAATGCAAACGATAGACGCGTTATTAGTGTAGAATATGCCTCGCCGCCTATTGATGTTGCTTATTTCTTTGGTGTTTCAGTCAATCGTCCAGTTTTAAAGTTAACTCGACAGACATATGTAGATGGGAAACCTGTAACTCATTATGAGTCTTATATTAATCCTATTGTGCCAGTAGATGATCAAACTGATTTTAGTGGATCTATGTATGCAAAATTAGAACAAGCTGGTTACCCTATTACACATGTTAAAGAAAAAATCACAGCTGCGCTTATGACAGCTAAAGAAAAAGAAATGTTTGGTGTGACAAAGAATGAAGCACTTATGAATCGTATTAGAATGGGAAGTTCTGAAGATATTCCAATTGAGTATACATATTCAAGATATGTTGCAAATGGATATGAACTGGTCATAGATTTGAAATAGATAAGGTACAATGTATCTTATCTTTTATTTTATGTTAGAATGTTATAACATTCTAACATAAAAGTGTTGCATTCTCTAAAAGTTGTGCTATAATAACATTGTAATGTTATAACATATAAGGATGAGGAGGATAAAAATGAATAAGTTTCAAGAAAAACTAGAAGGCATATTAATGCCTATAGGGAGTAAGATTGCGAATAACAAGTATCTTAAAGTTTTACAAAAATCATTTATTGCTGTTATGCCATTGACGATTGCTGGGTCAATTGCATTGATTATTTCGTATTTTCCATTTATTGATTATGTCGTACCTGCTGATGTTTTGAATGAGATTATCACTTTCTTGGATGCAATGTCAAGTGCAACATTAAGTATTGTCGCTTTATTCTTGGCTGGAGTTATTGGATATTATTATACACGTCAAGAAGAACATGAAGGTATTTTTGGAGCTATTGTTATGATCTGCTGTTTCTTAATAGTGACTCCAATGGGTTGGAATGAAGAAGGTGCGTTTGCATATATTCCAATGACTTGGTTAGGTGGACAAGGTTTATTAACTGCTATGATTGTTGGTTTTGGTGGTAGTATTCTTTATAACAAATTTATGAATTCTAAAATGACAATTAAATTACCAGAGTCAGTCCCACCAATGGTTGCTGAACCATTTAAAATGTTAGTACCTGCATTAGTGACATTCATTACTTTTGCTGCAGTAAGATATGGTATGTCATTTACATCTTATGGAGATATCCATACATTATTGTTTAATGTTTTCCAAACACCATTAATGGCTTTGGGAACAAGTTTACCTGCTTCGATTATTATTGTTGTCTTTATTCAGGCATTATGGTTTATGGGATTGCATGGACAGAATATTGCTGGTTCTGTTATGACACCAATTTGGAATGCAGCTATGATTGCTAACTTAACTGCTGTACAGAATGGGCAATCACCTCAATATATTTTTACTGGTCAATTCTTTACAGGATTTATTTGGATGCAATTTGTATCACTTATTGTTGCTTGTTTAATAAGTGCTAAGAGTGAGCAATTAAAGGCGGTAGGAAAATTGTCAGTTGGTTCTGCTTGTTTTAATATTTCTGAACCAATTGTCTTTGGATCACCAGTTGTTTTGAACTTTATGTTATTGATTCCATGGATTGTAACAATGGCAGTCTATGTTCTTGTGACTTGGGGATTTATGAAATCTGGATTATGTCCTTATCCATTAGGAGCAGATATTCCTTGGACAACACCTCCACTTATTTCAGGTTGGTTAATTACTGGTTCACCGATGGGAGCAGTTGTTCAAATTGTCAATGTTATTATTGGAACATGTATCTATTTACCATTTGTAAAAATGTATGATAAGCAATTGGTTAAACAAGAACAAGAAGGACAAATTGAGGCTTAATTATGAAATTTGATCCTGGATTTGATATTCAACCAATATATGAACCATTAGGATTTCAATATGGTGAACATGTTTTTGGACCTGAAGTAGAAAATAGAAGTTTAGATGCAATAAGAAAAAATCTTATGGATCCTCATTGTGAGGGTCCTCAGGTTGTTTATTCAATTGCGATGGATGTAGGAAATGAACAAGATAAACCTCATATGTTAGAACGTAATCTTTTATATGGTGCTGTGACATATGCAAAAGGAACATTGGGAAAAGAACCTGTTCGTTCGCAAGGACATATTCATGCTGTATCACCATCTTGTGGCATGTCAACTTGTGAGGTTTATGAGATTTGGAGTGGAGCTGCTTATATTTATATGCAGGAAACAGCACTTGATAATCCTGGCAGATGCTTTGCTGTTTATGCAAAACCAGGTGACGTTGTGATTGTTCCACCAGGTTGGGCACATGCAACTATTGTTGCTGATATAACCCAGAATTTAACTTTTGGAGCTTGGTGTGTGAGAGATTATGGTTTTGACTATGATGATGTCAGAACTCATAAAGGGGTGGCCTGGTTCCCAATTGTGAATGAAAATAAAATTGATTTTATAGCTAACCAGTTTTATCAAGAAAGTCAGTTGGTTGTGAAAGAACCAAGAATATATAAGGAATTTGGGATTCGTAAAGGTGTTCCTATCTATCAGCAATTTGTTGAAAATCCAGATTTGTTCTTATTTGTCTCTCAACCACAAATCGCAAAAGAGAAGTGGGAAAACTTTATCCCCTAGGAGGTATATATGAAAGTCATTGAACCATCAGTGATACATCATATTCAAAATGGTGTATTAGAAGGTAAAGATGTAGAAAGTTACACAAAAAAATATCATGAAGTGAAATATCTTTATGAAAATCAAAGAGATGATGACCCTGTTGTTTATGAGGTTTATTCATATTCAAAAGGGGCAGATGTTTTAGGAAATCTAAACTGGGGATTAACAGTATTAAAACCGGTTTATTCTCATGATGAATGTAATATGACAAAAGGTCATTTTCATTCTTTAAAAGATTGTGCAGAAATTTATTTTGGAATTGCTGGTCAGGGTCTTTTGTTATTGATGGATGATACAGGGTATACATGGGCTGAAAAGGTTTATGAAGGTTCTTTGCATCATATTGATGGAACAATTGCCCATAGACTCGTCAATATTGGTGAAGAGGATTTAAAAGTTGGTGCCTGTTGGCCAACATCAGCGGGACATGATTACGCTGCTATAGAAACAAGAGAATTTGGTTATAGAGTTTTTAAGAAAAATGGTCAGATAGAATTTAAAGAAAGATAGGAATGAGAATTTATGAATTATGATAAATATCCAGAAACTAAAATTGTAGGTTTTGATAAAGATGTATTTTCTGATGAGAAGGCAATTGCCCAAGAATTATCTGATTTAAATAAAAAAACTGATTATTGTTTGACAGTCGAATGTTATCCTGGTGTTAATGATGAAGTTTTAGAAATGATTCAAAATATTTATGATCCTGAAATTATTATTTGCAGTGAAGATATTTTCTATGATAAAGATACTTTAAATCGCTTGATGAAATCACATTTGACTGAGGATCGTGTGCGAGGTGTGATGTACTATGGACAAATGGAAGACTTTGTGGATATTCAAAAACAAAATGAGATAAAGAAAGTTCTATCATCACATAAGCGTATTCTTGTATATGGTGTAGGAGCAAGTTTGATTTCACAAGGAGATACGTACATTTATTGTGATATGGCTCGCTGGGAAATTCAATGTCGATATCGTCAAGGGATGCCAAACTTTAAGCAGGATAATCAGAATGAAGATGCATTAAAGAAAAATAAACGTGGATTCTTTATAGAATGGCGTATTGCTGATAAGCAAAAAATGAAAATGTTTGATAAGGTGGATTATTTCATTGACAGTAATATAATTGGAAAACCAAAAATGGTGACTGGTCAAGCACTCAGAGAAGGATTGAAACAAATCGTTAAGCGTCCATTTCGATTGGTTCCATACTTTGATCCAGGTGTTTGGGGTGGTCAATGGATGAAAGAAGTTTGTGGTCTTGATCAATCTGCTGATAATTTTGCTTGGAGTTTTGATGGTGTCCCAGAAGAAAATAGTTTATATTTACGATTTGGTGATACACGTATTGAAGTTCCTGCCATGGATTTGGTTTTATACCAACCAAAAGAACTTTTAGGAATGAAGAATTATTGTCGTTTTGGGGCTGAATTTCCTATTCGATTTGATTTTCTAGATACAATAGGAGGACAAAACTTGAGTTTACAAGTTCATCCTTTAACAGAATATATTAAATCCCATTTTGGGATGACTTATACTCAAGATGAAAGTTATTATATTTTAGATAGTCAGCCAGGTGGTGGTGTGTATTTAGGACAGAAGGAAAATATTGATCCAGAAAAGATGATTGATGATTTAAAACAAGCACAAAAAGGAGAAAAAACTTTTGATGCTGATCAGTATATAAACTTCTTTGAAGCAAAAAAACATGATCATTTTCTCATTCCTGCAGGAACAGTCCATTGTTCATCTTCAAACTGTATGGTTTTAGAAATTAGTGCGACACCATATATTTTTACTTTTAAATTATGGGATTGGGATCGATTAGGATTGGACGGCCTCCCTCGTCCTATTCATATCGATGATGGTGAAAAAAATATTCAGTGGGATCGCACAACACCATGGGTAGAAGAAAATCTTGTGAATAATATTCAAGTCATCCATGATAGTGATGATTATTTAGAAGAAAAAACAGGTTTGCATGAGTTGGAATTTATAGAGACAAGACGATTTACAACGCAGCAAAAAACATATCACCAGTGTCAAGAAGGGGTGCATGTGCTTAATCTTGTGGAAGGAACACAGGCGGTTATCGAAAGTCCTACCCAAGCTTTTGAACCATTTGTTGTGCATTATGCTGAAACATTTATTCTTCCAAGTGCTGTACAAGAATATACAATACGACCTTATGATAGTGAAGAAACAATTAAATTTATTAAAGCTTATGTGAGATAGAGATAAAATGAAGAAATACTTTATAATAAGTTTGGGATTTATAATTGTAGGAATTGGTTTTGCTTTTACATTAAAAGCAAATGTTGGAGTTGGAGCATGGGATGCGTTGAGCGCATCCCTAAACTCTCTTACTGGTATTGAAGTTGGAACGTTAGGAATGATTTTAAATATTGCTTGTGTTTTTGGTCAAATGATTATCTTAAGAAAAGAATTTAAACTTATTCAAATCTTACAAATTCCTTTCAGTATTTTACTTGGAATAGTCATTAACTATGTCCTATATGATATTCTTATATTTCCATTTGATTCTTTTGCTGGTGGGATTGTTATGTATATTGTCTCTACTGAGATATGTGTAATTGGAGTTGCTTTAATTATGGTGTTAGATGAAGTCACTTTTGCTTTAGAAGGATTTTGTAATGCACTCACAAAAGTGATTCCATTACAATTTCATGTGATTAGACAATTTGCTGATATCTTTTCGCTTGTTGTGATTATCATAATGACTCTTCTTATGGATATTCCTTGGTCAATAGGCGTTGGAACGGTTATAGGCATGATTATATTTGGACCAAGTTTAGGAATGTTTATGAAGTTATTTCAAAAGATACTTATAAAAGAGATAAGCGTATAAAGGAGAAGAATATGATACATAAAACATTAACAAAATTTCCGTGTGATTTTCTATGGGGTGCGAGTACTTCTGCTTATCAAGTAGAGGGCGCTAATCTTGTTGATGGTAAAGGTCCATCATGTCAAGATGTGAAAGAAGTTCCAGAAGGAACATCGGATTTAACAGTTTGTTCTGATCACTATCACCGTTATAAAGATGATATAGCTTTAATGGCACAAATGGGGTTGAAAACATATCGTTTTTCAATTTCGTGGTCGAGAATTTTACCAGAAGGTACTGGTAAAATTAATCCTAAAGGAATAGAATTCTATAATCATTTGATAGATGAATGTTTAAAATATAATATTATTCCATTTGTGACAATGTTTCATTTTGATATGCCTGCGGCACTTGATGAAAAAGGAAGTTGGAGTTGCCCAGAGTCTGTAGAATGGTTTGTTGAATTTGCAAGAGTCCTCTTTAAAAACTTTGGTGATAGGGTCAAATATTGGCTGACAATCAATGAACAAAACATGCTGACTTTAGCGGGTTCGGTGATTGGAACACTGCGTTTGCCAAAAGGATGCACAAATGTAATGAAAGAAATTTATCAACAAAATCATCATATGCTAGTTGCTCAGGCAAAAGTGATGGCTTTATGTCATGAAATGCTTCCTGATGCAAAAATTGGTCCAGCACCAAATATCTCATTAGTATATCCTGCAACATGTAAACCAGAAGATGTGATTGCTGCGCAAAATTGTAATGCTATTAGGAATTGGTTATATCTAGATGCAGCAGTTTATGGCATTTATAATAATCTTGTATGGGCATATCTTGAAGAAAATGATGCTTGTCCTCAATTTGCTGTTGGTGATGAGGAGGCACTCAAGAATGGACATCCAGATTTTATTGGCTTTAACTATTATAATACAGCAACTTGTCAAGAAAGTGATGGAACAGAAACTGAGGATCCTGTTGCTAATCAACAAACGACAGGTGGCGTTGCAGGGTTATATCGTGCTTATAGGAATGAACATTTACCAAAGACAGAGTTTGGTTGGGAAATAGATCCGGTCGGTTTTAGAGGAACAATTCGTGAAATGTATTCTCGATATAGATTGCCAATGCTTGTCTGTGAAAATGGTATTGGTGCTTATGATCGATTGATTAATGGGAGAATCCATGATGTTTATCGCATTCAATATCTTAGGGAACATATTAAACAAATTCAATTAGTAATGAGTGATGGTTGTGAAATGATGGGATATTGTCCTTGGTCAGCAATTGATTTGATTTCGACACATGAAGGTATGGTGAAGCGTTATGGTTTCATCTATGTAGATAGAGATGAATTTGATTTGAAGACATTAGAACGTTATAAAAAAGATTCGTTTTATTGGTATAGGAAGGTCATTACAACGCAAGGTCAAGATTTAACAGATGATTTTGAGGTGGAATAGATGGATGAAAAAATATATTTAACATTAGATATAGGTGGTAGTGCAATTAAATATGCACTAATGGATGATCACATAATTTTTTTAGAGAAAGGAAGTATATCAGCCCCTCGTGAAAGTTTGAATGAATTTTTAGAATCTATTGATTCAATCTATAAAAGATATAAAGATCAAATTTGTGGTATAGGTATCTCTATGCCAGGCGTAATTAATCCGAAAATAGGTTTTGCAAAAACCGGTGGAGCTTTTTCCTTTATTAAAAATATGAATCTTGTTGAAATGTTGCAAAAAAGAATACCTTTGCCAATCACAATTGGAAATGATGCGAAATGTGCAGCTAATGCAGAAATTGGATTTGGATGTTTGCAGGGGATAGATGATGCTGTGGTAATTGTTCTTGGAACTGGTATAGGTGGGTGTTTAGTCATTGATGGAAAAATTCATATTGGCAAATCGTTCGCTTCAGGAGAATTTTCATGCATTAGTACATCGAAATACTGTATAGAGTCTGACATAGATGATTGGTGTCAGGAAAATGGAGTTACTGGATTGCTACATTCAGTACAAAAGTCAATGAACACAACACAGGAATATACTGGAAAAGAAATATTTGAAATGGCTAATCATAACAATTTTGATGTTTTAAAAGGAATTGATGATTTTTGTAATAAGCTAGTGCGTCAAATATTTAACTTACAGGCAATATTTGATCCACAAGTGATAGCTATTGGAGGAGGTATTTCTCAGCAATCCATATTAAGAGAATGTATAAATAAGCATATTGATAGAATGTATAACTATTATCAAAATAATGGGTACCCATTGAATAAGCCGGAAGTTGTGATATGTCATTTTGGTAATGATGCAAATCTTATAGGTGCACTGTTCCAACTTCAAAGTATAATAAAATAATTAACTTGTCATGCGAAAGTCTATATACATCTTGTGTTTACACAAGATGTGTTTTTTTTTAGTAAATAAATCAAAATAATTTACTAATAAAGTATAATTATTTTACTAAATATTATTGACTTTGTTTATTGACATGATAAAATAATAATGAGAAAAAGGAGTGAGGAAGAATGATTCAGTTTGAAATCAATAGGTTAATTCGTTTTGGGTTAGATCATGAAATGATTGAGCAAGAAGATGTTGATTATTCTGTTAATTTATTATTAGATTTATTTCAATTAGATAGCTTTGAAAAACAAGAGGTTCATGAATTTTTACCTGAAGCAACACCAATATTAGAAAAAATGTTAGATTATGCTGTTGAAAAAGGATTGATTGAAAATAATATGACAGCTAAAGATTTATTTGATACACGTATTATGAATTGCATTATGCCTAGACCAAGTGAAGTGATTAAAAAATTTAATGAATTGTATCAACAAAATCCTGAACTTGCAACAAATCATTATTATCAGTTATCCATAGCATCAAATTATATTCGTAAAAGTCGTACTGATAAAAATATTCGTTTTAAAAAATTTTATAAATATGGACAATATGAAATCACTATTAATTTATCTAAACCTGAAAAAGATCCACAAGAGATAGCAAAAGCTAAATTAGTCAAATCAAGTGGATATCCACAGTGTTTGTTATGTAAAGAAAATGTTGGATTTAGTGGTGATTTCAATCGAGCAGCCAGACAAACACATCGTATCATTCCAGTGATGTTAGACAATAGTCAATATTATATACAATATTCGCCATATGTTTATTATAATGAACATTGTATTGTTTTAAACAAAGAACATCAGCCAATGGTTATCAATAAAGAGACATTTACTCATTTGCTGACTTTTATTGAACAGTTTCCTCATTATATGTTAGGGTCTAATGCTGATTTACCTATTGTAGGAGGTTCTATTTTATCGCACGATCATTTTCAAGGTGGCAGATATACATTTCCTATTGAAGGAGCAGAAGTGATTCAAACAATGAAGTTTGCTCAATATCCAAATTTAAGAATTGAAATTATGCGATGGCCATTATCTACTATTCGTATGACATCGCCAAGTAAACAGGAAATGATTGATTTTGCAAATAAAACACTAAATTGCTGGAAAAACTATTCGAATCCAGATTTAAATATTATATCTCATAGTGGTAAAGTCTCTCATAATACAATTACACCTATTGCAAGAATGAAAAAAGGCGAATATCAAATGGAGCTGGTTTTACGTAATAATCGAACAACAGAAGAATATCCTGATGGTATTTTTCACCCACATCAAAATCTTCATCACATTAAAAAAGAAAATATTGGTTTAATAGAAGTCATGGGATTAGCGATTTTGCCAGCTCGATTAAAAGATGAACTTTTCTTACTAAGAGAATGTTTGCTTGGTAAAAAGAATATCAATGATTATGAAATTTTACAAAAACATCGATTATGGTATGAAGATATTAAAGAAAATAATATAATAAAAGAAGAAAGTATTGATGATCTTTTGGCGGATGAATTAACGAAGAAATTTGTTTGTGTTTTAGAAGATGCAGGCGTTTTTAAAATGAATGAGGAAGGAATTGATTCGTTTATTCATTTTGTGAAATCAATTGATGAATGGGAGGAAAAATAATGATTAAAGTAATAGAAAGATTAGCAGATGGTATTGATATTCTTTCAATGAAAAGTGAACAAATAGAAGTTGTTGTTTCTAATTATGGTTGTACAATTATGAAAGTTTATATGCAAGATAAACATGGACATATTGATGATGTTGTTTTAGGATATGATGATTTTACATGTTATCAGACATTAGATGCTTATTTAGGTGCATTGGTTGGAAGAATTGCCAATCGCATTGGAAAAGGACAATTTTGCTTAAATGGTAAAGAATATCATTTGGCTATTAATAATGGACCCAATCATTTACATGGAGGAATAAAAGGATTTAGTTATCAAATCTTTGATTATCAGATTGTTGATGAAAAGACAATTGTTTTCCATTATTTATCAAAAGATGGTGAAGAAGGTTATCCAGGTGACTTAGATTTTAAAGCGATTTATCATCTAGAAGGAGATACACTTACTATCAGATACTTAGCAACAACTAGTCAAGATACAATTATTAATATTACAAACCATTCTTATTTTAACTTGTCTGGTAAACAGGAAAATATTTATCATCATTTATTAACAGTTCAGGCAGATCAATTTGCTTGTATTGATGGTGATGGCTTACCAACTGGTGAAATAAGAGCAGTAAAAGATACGCCGTTTGATTTTAGAACTCCGGCTTTGATTGGAGAGCGTGTAGAGAAGCAAGATGAGCAATTGTTATTAGGAAAAGGTTTTGATCATCCTTTTCTCTTTACAGCAAAAGAAAATCAGGTTGTTTTAGAACATCAGCAAACAGGTAGAAGATTAACAGTTTCAACGACATTACCTGGAGCACAAATATATACAGCAAATTACTTAGATGGTCGAATGGGTAAATATGGACAACATTATTTTGAAAGAGATGCAGTATGTATTGAAACTCAAAATCTACCAGATGCAATTCATTTAGAAAAAAATCCAACAACAATTTTAAAGAAAGGTGAAACTTATGATGAAACAACATCATATAAGTTTGAGGTTATTAAAGGATGAAAAAAGCAAGTTTAGTCATTGAAGAAATAAAAGAAAATAAATATTGTGATGTCTTTAAGGATGTTTATGTAGATGAGGATTTATTAGGTTATCAAACAAAAAGATATATTCAGGCTATTGAAAAATTTATTTCCTTATATGGTGATCAGGAGATAGAAATTTATAGTACACCAGGAAGAAGTGAAGTTTGTGGAAATCATACTGATCATCAACATGGAGAAGTATTAGCAGCAGCGATTAATTTAGATATTATTGCAATTGTTGCTTTAGCAGATAAACAGATTAAAGTTTTATCTGATGATTATGATATTGAAGCTGTTATGATTGATGATTTAGATAAAAAAGATAAAGAAGTAGAAACATCTGAAGGTTTAATTAGAGGTGTATGTGCAAGATATCAGCAATTAGGTTATCAGATAGGTGGCTTCAATGCTTATATGACAAGTGATGTATTGCAAGGGTCTGGTCTGTCTTCATCAGCAGCTTTTGAAGTGATTGTTGGAACAATTTTATCAGGACTATATAATGATATGCGTGTAAATCCTGTAACAATTGCACAAGTTGGACAATATAGTGAGAACGTTTATTTTGGAAAACCATGTGGTTTAATGGATCAATGTGCATGTTCAGTTGGAAGCTTGATTCATATTGATTTTAAAGATAATGATCATCCAGTAGTGAATAAGATTGAAGTTGATTTTCCAGAGTTTAAACATAGTTTATGCATTGTTGATGTACATGCATCACATGCTGATTTAACAAATGACTATGCATCTATTCCTTATGAAATGAAACAAGTTGCTCATTTCTTTGGAAAAGAATTTTTAAGAGATGTTTGTGAAAAAGACTTTTATGAAAAATTACCTGAAATTAGAACAGCAACAAATGATCGTGCAGTTTTAAGAGCAATTCATTTGTTTGAAGAAAATAAACGTGTTGAAAAAGCTGTAAAAGCATTGAATGATGAAGATTTTGAAACTTTTAAAGGTATCATTAAAGCATCAGGAGAAAGTTCATTTAAATATTTACAAAATATTTATTCTAATAATTATACAGATAGACAGGCTGTTTCTATTGCTCTAGCATTATCAGAAGATATTTTACAGGATCATGGTGTATGTAGAGTTCATGGTGGTGGTTTTGCTGGAACAATTCAGGCATTTGTTGCTGATGATTATGTAGAGACTTATAAACAGGAAATAGAAAAATATTTTGGAAGTGGCTCTTGTCATGTTTTAAAAGTACGTAAATATGGTGGAATGAAGATTATTGCATAAAAGAAGACTGAAATAGTCTTTTTTTCTTTTCAATGAGATATTATTTTAGTACAATAATAACAGGAGGGGATATTTATGTATTGTCATCAATGTGGAAAAGAAGTGAATTCAGATGTCAAGTATTGTCCTTATTGTGGGGCACAGCTTGATGTACACGGACATGCAAATAATGGTGATTATCAACCAATTCAGCCTGGTCCAACTTATCAGCGTGAAGATGATGCACCTAATTTTGCATTTGCACTTTTATCTTTTTTTGTTCCAATTGTAGGATTGGTTTTGTATATTATTTGGAATAAAGAATACCCATTAAAAGCAAAATCTTGTTTAAAAGGATTTGTTGCTAATATTGTTTTATATGTTGTTGGTATATGCTGTTTTATGAGTGCGTTTGTAGGTATTGCATCAAATGAATATGATCATTATGATGGTGATATTTATTACAATGCTGTTGTACAAATTGTACCATATGAATAAAATTATTACGTTTTTAATAGAGCGTTTTTCACAATTTGGGAAAATACCAATGTGTAATGGCATTGCCAATCGTGCTCCCCATATTATGGGATTTTGTTTTCCATTATGTTATCGTTGCACTTTTATTGTTATTGTCTTTGTGATAGCATTATTGATTTTATATCGTTTCAAGATAAAGTTATCAATGAAAGGATTAGGAATATGTATGCTTCCAATGATTGTTGATGGAGGATTGCAGACATTTTTTGGAATAATGAGTAATAATTGGCGTAGAGCCATAACTGGTGGTATTTTTGGTTTTGGATTAGCGGGTATGATTGCTTTGTTGTATATGTATTTAGATGAAAGAACATGTTAATGTTCTTTTCTTCATATTGGAGCGCGAGATGTTTATTAAATAGTAAAAAATTATTATTTATTATCATGATAAAAATACTATGACTTTTTATTAATATAGTGTATAATGTCTATCGGAGGCGAAAAATCATGTATAAATTATTAGAACCATACGGGAAATTAGTGGAATTTTTAGGTGAGGCATTAGGAGAGAATGTTGAAATTGCTTTGCATGACTTAACTTCTAAAGAACAGGAAATTGTAGCTATCGCAAATAGCCATATTTCTGGTAGAGAAGTGGGAGCCAAACTTTCTAATTTGTCTATTCATTATTTAGAAACAAAACAATATAAGGATCATGACTTTGTTATGAACTATAAAACAACAGGACCTGATGGAAAATTATTGCGTTCTGCCACTTATTTTATTAAGGAAGATCAAAAAGAAATGCCAATTGGTATGTTGTGTATAAATGTGAATATTTCTGATTATGAATATTTAGAATCAACATTAAAAAGAATACTTGGAATTAAAGAAAGTAAAGATGTTGAGTTTAAATTAGATAATCCAATTGAAATTCTTTCATCACCATTAGATGAAATGATAGATCTTTATATTAAGGAATGTTTAGAACAAATGGGATTCCCTAGTTATTTCTTAGTAGAAAGATTAAATGTAGAAGAAAAAATTAAAGTTGTTAAATATTTACAAGAAAAAGGGACATTTAAAGTGAAGGGTGCGATTGTATTGGTGGCTGAAAAATTAGCAGTGAGTGAGCCAACAATATATCGTTATTTAAAGAAGATGTAAGGAGGATAAAGATGAAGGATATTGTTTTTGTAAGTGGTCATAAGAATCCTGATAGTGATTCAATATGTAGTGCCATAGCTTATGCTGATTTCTTGTTTAGAATTGGGCGTTATAATGCAGTACCAGTGAGATTAGGTGAAGTTAATAAGGAAACTGAGTATATTCTTAAAAAATTTGGAGTAGAGATTCCAGTTCTGTTAAAGACTGTTAAACAAAAAGTCGAAGATTTAGATTATGATAAAGTGACTGTTTTTTCTAAAGAATTAACATTAAAAACAGCATGGTCTTTAATGAAACAACAAAATTTAAAGAGTGCACCAGTATTAGATGATCATAGTCAGTTATTAGGTTTGTTATCAACATCTAATATTATTGAAGGTTACATGGATGATTGGGATAGTCAGATTTTACGTGAAGCCAATACACCTATTGAAAATGTTATTGATACATTGGATGCAAGTATTCTTTATTTAGATAAAGGATTAAAAACAATTAAAGGTGAAGTACATATTGCGGCAATGACAGGTGAAGAAGCAATGAAACGTGTTCATGAAAATGATGTTGTTATTGTGGGTGGTGATCGTGATGAAGCGATTGAACATTTGATAAAAGCAAAAGTTTCATTAATCATTTTAACAGGATCTTTAACAATTTCAGAAGATTTATTAACAGATTGTATTCATGAACATATTAGTATTATTTCAACACCATTTAATACATTCATGGCATCTCAACAAATTATTCAATCTATTCCTGTTGAATATGTTATGCAAAAAGGTGGATTAACAACTTTTTCAACTGATGATACAGTAGATTATGTAAAAGAAGTTATGAGTGAAACACGTTATAGAAGTTATCCGGTTTTAGATTTTATGGGAAGAGTTGTTGGATCTGTTTCACGTTTCCAAGTGTTAAATGGCATGAAGAAAAAAGTTATACAAGTTGATCATAATGAAAGAGCACAGTCTATTGATGGTATTGAAGAAGCTGAAATTCTGGAAATTGTTGATCATCATAGAGTTGCAGATATTCAAACAATAGGACCAGTATTATTTAGAGCAGAACCAGTTGGTTGTACAGCTACAATTGTTGCAAAATGTTATAAAGAACATCAAATTGATATTCCTGCTGATATGGCTGGATTAATGTTGGGAGCTATTATTAGTGATACTTTATTATTTAAATCTCCAACATGTACACCTACTGATACAAAGATAGCAAGAGAACTTGCTAAAATTGCTGGTGTTGATATTCAGGAATTTGGAATGGATATGTTTAAAGCTGGAACTTCTTTGGCTGGTAAAACAGTAGAAGAAATCTTTAATCAGGATTATAAGAAGTTTAGTTTTGGTGATTTATCTGTTGGAGTTGCACAAGTCAATACAATGGATATTGATGGATTTGCTGCTTATAAGGCTGAAATGCTTGATTATATGGAAGAAGTTGCCAAGAATAATCATATGGAATTTGTGATGTTATTATTGACAGATGTGATTAATGCAACAAGTGAAGTGTTTGTTGCGGGACCACGTCCAGGATATGTGGAAACAGCATTTAAAGTTGAACTTGTTGAACAGCAGGCAAGTTTACCAGGCGTGATTTCAAGAAAAAAACAAGTTGTTCCTGTGATTACAGAAGCATTAACACAATAAACGTAAAGAAAAAGACAATTTGAATTGTCTTTTTCTATTTAAATAATTTTATATTGAATAAGAGCATTCATGATACCATCTTCATCAATATCATCAGTCACATCATTAGCATATTGTTTAACTTCATCACTTGCATTCCCCATCGCTATAGCTAATTCAACAAATTGAAACATATCAATATCATTTTGCCCATCACCAAAAGCCATTGTTTCATCTTGATGAATATGATAATGTTGAAGCACTTTTGATATTCCATTTTGTTTTCCACCATTGTTAGGAATAATATCAATAGCTAAATCATGCCAACGTGTTTTTTTACAATGGGGCATACATTGCATAATATCATCTTCTTGATGAATTGTGATATCATAAGGAATGACTTGATAAATAGGATGAGTTAAGCCTCTTTCAAGATTATTAATATCAGGGAGTGGTGTTGAAATTGCATCTTGAACAATTTGAACAGCGGGATTATGATAATTAATATACATGAGTTTATCTTCTACAAAAATACAAGGAAAAGGTTTCTGATGAATTTTCTTTAAGATATTTTGAATATCATCTGAATGAATAGGAAGATCATAAATGACTTCCTGGTGATTGTAACAGTATTGACCATTAAGGGTAATAAAACCTTCAAAGTCTAAATCTTGAATAGGAAGATCTTTCATTTCAGAAATATGTCTACCAGTTGCTATAAAGGTATAGATACCTTTTTCTTTTAAAAGATGTAAGGCTTTTTGAGTAGACTTAGGAACTGTTTTTGTTTTATGTGAGAGTATTGTACCATCAATATCAAAAAAGATTGCTTTAATCATTTGTTAAACCTCCAATTTGTAGTATAATCATTATATCATAAAGCGAGGGTTGAATGATGAAAAAATTAGCACATAGGGGTTATAGTGCAAAATATCCAGAAAATACCATGGAAGCATTTATTAAAGCATATGAACAAGGTTTTGATGGGGTAGAGACTGATGTTCATTTAACAAAAGATGGAGAGATGGTTTTAATTCATGATGAAAAGATTAATCGCACAAGTACAGGAAAAGGTTATGTGAATGATTATATACTTCAGGAATTAAGACAATTTAATTTTAATTATAAAGCATATGGTCATTATGATATACCAACATTAAAAGAATTGTTGAGTTTTATTAAAGGAAAAGATTTTCTAGTCAATATTGAATTAAAAACAGATGTTATCCATTATGAGGGTATTGAAGAAAAAGTTTATCAATTGGTTCAGGGATTAGGAGTTCAAGATCAAATTTATTATTCTTCATTTTATTTACCTTCAGTGCAAAAAATAAAAGCATTAAATGTTCATAATTATGCTGGTTATTTAATGGAACATAGTTATAAAAAGAAATATCAGGAACTGTTAGATGCCCAGTTGACGGCTTTTCATCCAAGATATAATTTTTTAAATGAAAAGCGAATTCAAAATCTTAAAGCAAATGGTATACAGATTGCAACATGGACAGTTCCAAATTTTAAGGAATATCAACGTTTAATTGATTTAGGAGTGGACATAATAATATCAAACGAATATTTCAAGTGAGGTACTATTATGAAAACAACAGGTATGGTAAGAAGAATTGATGAATTGGGAAGAATCGTTATTCCTAAAGAAATGAGAAAACAATTAATGATGAAGGAAGGAGAAAGTATTTCTTTTTCATTAGAAGATGATAAAATCATTTTAACTAAATTTTCAATGTTAAATAAAATGGGACCAACAGTTCAAGTCCTTTTAGAAGGATTATATACAAAATATCATAATACATTTATGATATGTGATCGTCAAAATGTGATTGCGAGTTCATCTGATGGTTTAGCAAGATATCAAAGAAAAATGCTCCCAAAAGATTTAACTTTATTAATTGAACAACAAGAAAAACAAATAGAAATAACAATGGATTTCTTTGATGAATCTCAAAAAATAACAATTTATCCATTAATCAATGGTCAAGAATGTCAAGGTGCATTATTAATGATTACAAAACAAACACCTTATTATATGATGGATGAAACATTATTAGAGTTCGTTAATGAAGTCATTGAACAGGAGATAGAAGCATGCGTTTAGATAAATTTTTAAAAGTATCAAGAATTATTAAAAGAAGAACATTATCAAAAGAAATTAGTGAATCATCACGAGTTAAGGTCAATGGTAAGATTGCTAAACCTTCAACCCAATTAAAGATTGGTGATGAAATAGAAATAGAATTTGGTCGTAGTATTTTGAGTGTAAGAGTAAAAGAACTTAAAGACCATGTTTTAAAAGATGATAGTTCAATGTTATATGAAATTATAGATGAAAAGAAGAAAGAAGAGGTTTATACTGATTAAATCTCTTTTTTTGTCCGTTGAATATCCTATTTGTTAAAGCACTCCCAAAATTTAATTAAAATGTTTTATAATTGAGTTAGTACAATAATGTACACATTAGAAAATATAAAGAATTATGCACAAAAAAAGGAAATACCTAAATATTTTAGATAGATCCTTCTATTAATGCTAAATGAAAGTCCGTTAATTAATGTGTACCTTTACGCACAAAAGGAGGGAAACAAATGAAATATCATTTAAAAGGGAAGTATAGATTAAAAGTGAATGCATTTTTAGTTAAGCAGTTTAAGATATGGTGTAGTGTATTACTAGTCATTGCTGGTTCATCATATATGCTTAAGAATGCTTATGCAGAAGAAACTACAACTACACATTGGGACATATCAGATACATCGACTCCTAACACAGTTTCAGCTGATTATGCTGATGGAACACTTACTATTAGTGGTGAAGGAACAATGGGAAAACTGTATAAAGTTATTGACAATAATAGGGAAAAAGAATCTTTATGGAATGATTATCGCTTTGACATAACAAATGTCGTTATTAAAGAGAATGTAATTGCAACTGATTTAAGTTATATGTTTTATAAATTGGCAAAAGTAACAACAATCAGTGGTTTAGATAAAATAGATACAACTAATGTAACTGATATGTCAAATATGTTTTATTACTGTCTAAAGTTAAATAGTATTGATTTATCAAAATTTAAAACTGTAAATGTTACTAATATGGAGAATATGTTTTATGCATGCGAAGGTTTAATTGAACTGGATGTATCCAAGTTTAATACAAGTCGCGTCACTAATATGAGTGATATGTTTTATGATTGTCAGTCTTTAACTGAATTAGATGTCTCTCAGTTTGATACAAGCCAAGTGACTAATATGAATGATATGTTTTCTTGTTGCTATGGTTTAACTGAATTGGATGTATCCAAATTGAACACAAGCCAAGTGACTAATATGGAAGGAATGTTTTCTTATTGTAATAAATTAAAGCAATTAGATATATCTATGTTAAAAACAAGTCAAGTCACTAATATGCAAAGTATGTTTAGAAATTGCAATGATTTAGTTAATTTGAATTTTAGTGGTATTGATACAAGCAAAGTCTCTACAATGTTTGCGATGTTTAGTGGGTGTAAGAGTTTGACTGGATTGGATGTATCTAGTCTCAACACAGGGCAAGTCACTAATATGAGTAGAATGTTTGAAGATTGTCAGTCTTTAACCAGTTTAGATTTATCATGTTTCGATACAAGCAACGTAAAGACTATGGATTCTATGTTTGCTGATTGTCAGTCTTTAACCAGTTTAGATTTATCACGTTTCAATACAAGCAATGTCACTGTAATGTCATATATGTTTATGGATTGTCAAGCGTTAACTACATTGGACGTATCTTATTTCGATACAAGCAAAGTATACGGTTTCAATGATATGTTTAATGGTTGTCTATCTTTAGTTAAAATAAAAGGATTAGCTATTTCTATAGATGATTGTATGATTGATAACGTTTTTACTGCAACACCAAATTTATCTGAAATTCAAGTCAAAACAAAAGTGTCATTAGATATTCCTTATATTGATGATAATCATAGATGGTATGATGATCAAGGTAATCAATTAATCAGTGATGGAGATAATGCAGTTATTCCTGTATCTGAGACTTATGTGACTTATACATTAAAACCTGGTATTTCTTATGACATTATTTATAACTTATATGGTGGAGTTTTACCAGATGATGCTCAAGATCAATTTGAAATCTTAGGTGAGTATGAATTACCTATGCCTACAAAGAATGGTTATATCTTTGATGGCTGGTATGATAGTGAAGATTTTAATCATGCTATAACAAAGATTGAAAAGAACACTACAAAAGATATGACTGTTTATGCTAAGTGGATAGGAAAGACAGCTATAAAAGCAGATGACTTTAAAGTAGAATTATCAAGTGAGACTTATACGGGAAATGAAATCACTTATACAATAACATCTTCACTTGATGGTGTTGGTACATTTCAAGTAAAAAAACTTGAAAAAGATGGTATTGAAGTGAGCAAAGTTAAAGAAGCAGGTACATATAAAATGACATTTGATGTGGCTGAGGCTGATCAGTATAAGTCAGCGACAGTAACAAAGGAATTTAAAATATCACAGGCAACAAATAGCTGGAAAGATGAACTTCATATAGAAAACTGGACTTATGGTGAAAAGGCAAATGTACCAACTTCACAAGTTAGTTTTGGAGAAGTCAAATATACTTACAGTTCAAGCAAGAATGGTAAATTCACTGAAAATAAGCCAACAGATGCAGGAACATGGTATGTCAAGGCACAAGTCAATGAAACAAGTAACTATACAGGATTGGAAGAAGTGAAGGAATTCAATATCAATAAAGCAATTCCAACAGTTGAATTGCCAACCAATCTAAGAGGTATAGAAGATCAGTTGCTTTCAACAGTTACTCTATCAAAAGGTTGGACATGGGCTGATGGAGATATTGTGCTTAGTGTTCAAAATGGTGGCTATAAAGCAAGACTTATCATTGATGATACAAATTATGACTATACTGGTGTAGAAGGATACAATAAAGAGAATCATTATGTGGAAAGAACGTTGAATGTTTCTATTGCAAGTAAAGAAGCAGGAAGTATACAAAAGGAAGTTAAGAAAGGGAATAATGCACCAGATATAAAGATACCTATCACTGAAAGTCAACTTGCCAATATTGTTTTAACGGATGAAGAAAAGAAGGCAGTAGAAAAAGGCAATGATATAAAGATTGTTCTGACAGTTGATGATGCCTCAGGACAAATTAGTATCAAAGATAAGACAGTTGTAGAATCAGTGTTAGGAAAAATGAAGATAGGACAGTATCTGGATGTCAGTCTGTTAAAGATCATTGATCATGAAGAAAGCAGGATAAGTCAAACAAGAGGAACTATTAAAATCACAATAGAGATACCAGAAAGCTTAAGGAAGGCAAACAGAGAATTTGTGATGATACGCGTCCATGATGGAGTGGCAACAATTCTAAAGGATTTAGATACTGATGCGAATACAATAACGATTGAGACAGATCGATTCTCTACATATGCTATTGCATATCAGGATAAACAAAGCAATATAGCAGAAACTGAAGACAGAACAGTCATAGGAGGATATATAATTCTTGTAGGACTTACAGGAATGTTATTGTTCATCAACAGAAAGCAAAAAAGGATATAAATATCAATGAAGACAATGGTCAAATGACTGTTGTCTTTTCTTATGAGGTTCTAATCAATTATTGAGGTGCATATGTTGATGTAGGAGGTAAGATTATGGATAATAATTTACATTTTGAACAGACACCTTATCATCATATTTGTTTAAAAGATCGTAAGAGTCTTGAGTTGACTGGTGTTAAAAAGATAGAGAGTTTTGATTCATATGAATTTTTAATTGAAACATCATTAGGGTATTTAAATATTACAGGTAGTGATTTGACTTTGGTGAGGCTTGATCAAGATCAAAATGAAGTGAGTATTAAGGGGAATATTGATAGTATGAGTTATGTTTCTGAAAAGAAAAAAACACATCAGAAAGATAAAATGTTTAATAAATTATTGAAATAATGAATTTATTAGTACAGTTTCAATGTTTATTTTATTCTTTTGGGTATGGTTTTGTAATGAGTGGGGTCTATCATATTATCAATCGATTTTTATGGAAAGTGCCTTTATTCATTCGTTATCTATTTCAGATAGTTATTGGATGTTTATTTGGTGTTCTTTATTTTTATGGTTTGGTTATTTTAAATGATGGGATATTAAGGCTTTATTTCTTTATTATGGTTTTTTTAGGATATTTATTTTATCAGAAATATTATGCCTACTATCTTTTGTATCATTTAGAGATAATTGTTCGTATTTTGAAAAGAATAATCGCACCTTTTATCTTCTTTTTTCGTTATATTAATGGTATAATACAAAAAAGAGTAAAGAAGGTGAAGTTAAAATGGCAAAAACGAAAGAACCAAGATATAAAAAATTCTTAGGTCTTATATATATTGGCATTTCCGCTGTTTTAATTTATACATTAACAATGAATGCTTTTCGTGTTATGAATCAAAGAGAACAATTAACACGTTTACAAACACAAAAGGCAGAATTAGAAAAAGAGAAAAAGGCTCTATCTGAAAAGGTTGATTTACTCACAGATGATGATTATGCAGCAAGATATGCTAGAGATGAGTATATTTTTCCTAAAGATGGAGAAGAAGTTGTGAGATTGCCAGATACAAAGAAATAAGCTTGCGCTTATTTTTTTGTGCTATATAAGGAGGAAGGTTATGATTGTATCATTTCGTTTTGATATGGATGAATTGAAAAGAGATCGTAAAATAACTGTTTATTTGCCTGATGATTATTATCAGCAGAAGAAACGTTATCCTGTTTTGTATATTCAAGATGGACAAAATGCGTTTTTTGATCGTTTATCTTTTTGTGGAGTCAGTTGGGGATTTTTGGATTATGTAAAGATGATGGAATTAGATATTATTATGGTAGCTATTCCATGTAATTTTACTGGTTTTAAAAGAATGGATGAGTATGGACCATGGCGTATTAATCAGGAATTATCTTATCAGGAAACTCAGATTAAAGGAAAGATTATTGGTGGTGAAGGAATTAAATATGTTGAATGGATGGTTCATCAGTTGAAACCATATATTGATTGTCGTTTTCGTACTTTAAGTGATGATACAGCAATTGTAGGAAGTTCAATGGGTGGTGTTATTAGCGCTTATGCTGCGCTAGCTTATCCTGAAGTGTTTAAAAAATGTGCGGCTTTATCAACAGCTTTTTGGTTTTATATGGATGAATTTGCAGAAGTGATTGAAAGTCATGACTATTCTTTGGATAATCGATTTTATTTTGATTTAGGTGAATTTGAAGGTTGTGGTGATGATGTTATTGATGAGTGGTATATTGAAAGTAATAATATGATTTATAGCATGTTAAAAGACAAAATGGAAAATTTAGAGTATCATTATTTCGAGGGTGCTCAACATAATGAAAGTGAATGGCGTAAGAGAGTTCCGATGTTTATGGACTTTTTATACCAGTAAGAGGGTGGAAAAAATGTATAAAATGATATTATCTGATTTAGATGAAACGTTATTGGTGAATCATCACGTACCTGAATTAAATCAGCAGGCAGTGAAATCTTTACAAAATAAAGATGTGAAATTTGTTCCAGCAACTGGAAGAGCATTTAATATGATTGGAGAAATTTTACAGGAATTAGGGACTTATCAGCAAAAAGATGAATATTCTATTTGTTTTAATGGTGGATTGATTGTGGAAAATAAAGATGATCATATTCTTTATTTTAATGGATTAACATTTGAGGAAACAAAAGAATTATTTGAGGCTGGGGCAAAGTATGATGTTTGTGTTTTGATTTTTACTTTGGATTGTTGTTATATTTTTAATGCTGATCCTGATGAAGTTGAAAGAAAAACGGTTCAAAAAGCACCATTTAAGGTAATTGATGAATATAATATGGATTTTTTAAAGGGTGATAAAATAGCAAAAATTTTATTTGAAAGACGTGATATGCCTTATTTAAAGAGTATTGAACAAGAATTATTACCAATTATTGAAGGACGTTTTGCAGCAAGTTATTCTTCTTATCGTTATTTAGAATTTAATCCATTGGGAGTGAGTAAAGGAGCTGCATTAAAATGGTTAGCCAATTATTTACATATTGAAATTCCTGAGACGATTGCAATTGGTGATAATTATAATGATACATCTATGATTGAAGTGGCTGGTTTAGGAGTTTGTGTTGCAGGGGCAACTGATGATATTAAGGCAATGTCTGATTATGTGACGTCAGTGGATTATGATCAGGGAGCAGTTAAAGAAGTGATTGAGAAGTTTATTGGAGAGGGTGAAAGTCATGGTGTATAAGGTCATAGCAAGTGATATGGATGAGACTTTGTTGAATGATCAACATGCGATTTGTCAAAGAAATATTGATTTGATTCAAAAAGCAAAAGAAAAAGGTGTGAAATTTGTGCCAGCTACTGGACGTGGTTTTATGTCTATTCAACATGATTTGAAAACGTTAGGGCTTTATGATGAAGAAAATGAATATGTTCTTTCTTTTAATGGTGGAGCTTTAACTGAAAATAAAAATAATCGCTTGCTCTTTTTTGAAGGATTATCTTTTGAAAAAACAAAAGAGATTTTTGAGTTTGGATTACATTGTAATGTCTGTCAGCATGTTTATACTAAAGATAAGGTTTATGTTTTTAATCTTTCTGAATCTGAAGCTGAAAGAATTAAAAATCAAAAAGTTGAATGTGTCATTATGGATGAAAATTCAATTGATTTCTTAAAAGATGAACCAATTTCTAAGATCCTTTATCAAAATACAGATGTTCCTTATTTAATGAGTCTTGAACCTCAAATGAAAGAAATTTGGGAAGGTCATTGTGCTGTAAGTTATTCTTCTAATCGATATATGGAATTTAATAAGATTGGAATTGATAAAGGAGCAGGATTAAAGCATTTGGCTGATGTTTTGGGTGTTGATATAAGTGAATGTATTGCAGTTGGGGATAATTATAATGATTTGCCAATGCTGCGTGTTGCTGGTTTATCAGTGGCTGCTGCGAATGCTGTTGAGGATGTTAAAAAGGTTTGTGATGTGACAACGCAAGCAGATAATAATCAAGGTGTGATTGCTGAAATTATTGAAAGGTATATTTTGTAGTTATGGATTTTAAGACAATTATTAATCAGGAAAGGCAACAGCCTTACTATAAAGAACTAGAGAGTTTTGTGAATCAGGAATATCACAGCAAAACCATTTATCCCCCTAAAAATAGAATTTTCCATTGTTTTAATTTTAAAGATTATAATGATATTAAAGTTGTTATTATAGGTCAGGATCCGTATCATGAAGAACATCAGGCAAATGGACTGGCATTTAGTGTTGAACGTGGTGTACAAATTCCACCTAGTCTTGTGAATATTTATAAAGAAGCACATGATGATGTTGGAATTGATATTCCTTCTCATGGTGATTTATCATCATGGGCTCATCAAGGTGTCTTGTTATTAAATACTGTTTTGACAGTTCAGGCGCATCGTGCGAATTCGCATAAAGATAAAGGATGGGAAACTTTTACAAATCATATTATTGAAGTTATGAATCAAAGAGAAAAACCGCTGGTTTTTATTCTTTGGGGAAGACAGGCCATTGATAAAGCAAGAATGATTGATCAAAGGAAACATTGTGTGATTACAAGTCCACATCCATCACCTTTATCAGCATATCGTGGTTTTTTTGGTTCAAAACCATTTTCAAAAACGAATCAGTTTTTGATGAGTCAAGGTATTGAACCAATAGATTGGAGGATTCAGTGATGTTTGAACATATTGAGGAAGCAATTGCATACATAGAATCAAAAAGAAGTAAAAGAACAATAGATGAATTTAGAGATACTTTAAATAAATGTCATATTTCAATGAAACAAAAGAATATGATTCATATTGCTGGAACAAATGGAAAAGGTTCAACAGTTAATTATTTAAGAAGTATTTTAAATGCACATGGATATACTGTAGGAACTTTTACATCACCATATCTTATTTGTCATAATGATCGTATTCGTGTTGATGATAGACCTATTAGTGATGAAGAACTATTAGCTTATATCAATCAATATTATGATGTGATTGAAGAAGATAGTTTATCAATGTTTGAAATTGATGTATTGATTATGCTGGCTTATTTTCAGTCATTAGATTTGGATTATCGTATTATTGAAACAGGTATTGGTGGTTTGCATGATAAAACAAATGTTATTGATCCAATCATTAGTGCGATTACAAATATTGGTATGGATCATCAAAAACAGTTAGGTGATAGTATCTATGATATTATCAATGAAAAAATGGGTGTGATTAAGCCACATCAGATGTTTATCACAAGTGAAACAAAGGGAACAATTTTAGCCCGTTTACAAGAACAATGTGATGTAATGGAAGCCATTATGTATGTTGTACCAGAATATCAGGTATCACGTTATCCTTTCCATTTCCGTTATCGTGATATGGCATTTACGTTGAAGAATCAGGGTATATATCAAGTCACAAATGCTCGCTTGGCGTTGACGATTGCTTCAAAGCTGATTCAGCTTGATTCAACACTAACAACAAATGCGATTGAAAATGCTTCATGGAAAGGACGTTATGAGACTTTGCCTTATCAAAATGGAACAGTAGAAATTGATGGGGCACATAATTTACCAGGTATTAAGGCTTTGATTCAAACACTAAGAGTAAAAAAAGAACAAAATATTAGCATTATTTTTTCTTGTCTTAATGATAAAGACATTAATCCAATGTTGGATTTAATGCTTAAAGAAGGATATACTGTTTATTTGACAACATTTAATGATGAAAGAGCTATTGATTTATCAAGTGTTGATGCGAGACCTCATCTATTGATTGTTGATAGTTTTATTGAAGCCTTGCAGGCAGCATATATTAAGAAAAATCATATTGTGATTACAGGATCACTACATTTTATTTCAAAAGTTCGTAAATATCTTGTTGATATGAATAAATAAAGGGATTGATTTCAACCCCTTTTTTTGCTTATCGCGTATTATAGTGAATAGGTTCATCAAATTCTGCCCAATCGAAATAAACGAATTGAAAAATATAATATTTCTGATTTTTTGGGTCACGAACAATAAAGTGATCTCTTCCGACTTGTTCGATAATTCCTTTATATGCACGATCACGCCAATCTGTACTTCCAGTATAGGTAAAATAAAAAGTTCCTAATTTACCAATGTTGAGACGTAAAATGTTTTCTAAATATGTTTGTTCAGAAATAGGTGTTGGTAATGAGGAAGTTTGACTTCCTTGTAAAATAGATTGATTATTTGTATCCATAGACCCTCCTACAAGTCACAATTTAATTTTGCCCCAGGGGCATAAAAACAATGATTTTTGTATCGTCCTGTTAATTCTCCATAAAAAGTATCAGGACAAGCAGTTTTTGAACCAGGATTTTTAAACCATAATGCATTGGTTGCTGGTTCAACTCGATAACCATCAATATTCCGTAAAGCTAATTCTCTTTCTTTGGCATTGACGGGTTGATTAAATAAAGGCTGTCCAACGCCTGAAAAAGCATTCTTTTGATAAACAACCTCCGAAATGGTTCGTGTGTTTTTAAAAACATCACAATTTGCGACGACGCGATTGACAATGACATTACCAACCATCAGCATGCCTTCGTCACCTTCACCTAAAGCTTCCGCTTTCATAATACGGGCGAGTAATTCGACGTCAGAGTCGTTAAATGAAATTCTTGGGGACAACTTCATCACCTCCTTTTAATATATGTGATAAACTGGAAAAGTTGCTAAAATGTGAAAAAGATTGTTTTATTCAATGATATTTTGATTATTATGAAAATTGGTAAAATTTTCTTTTTGAAAATGACATGAAATTGTATTTTTTTAAAATGCTTTGTGTTAAAATAAAGATATAGGTAAGCACTTTCACATTCAAAGTTTAGGAGGAAAAATTATGAGTAAAGAAATTGTTGCGATGATCTTAGCAGGTGGTCGAGGGACACGTCTTGAAGCTTTAACAGCTAAAGTTGCGAAACCTGCTGTCTATTTTGGAGGAAAGTATAGAATTATTGATTTTCCTTTGAGTAATTGTGCAAACTCTGGTATTGATATTGTTGGAGTTTTGACACAATATGAATCAGTCTTATTAGGTACTTATGTTGGTGCTGGTTCTAAGTGGGGATTGGATGGAAACAAATCATTGGCGGCTATTTTACCTGCCCGTGAAAGAGGAGAAGTTGGAGCAACTTGGTATGCTGGTACAGCAGATGCGATTTACCAGAATATTGGGTTCTTAGATCAACATGCTCCTGAGTATGTATTGATTTTATCAGGTGACCATATTTATAAAATGGATTATGCTGATATGTTAGCAGCTCACAAGGCTAAAGGGGCTGATTTAACAGTTGCAGTTTTAAATGTTTCTTTAAAAGAAGCAAGTCGTTTTGGAATTATGAATACAAATAAAGATGGTACAATTTATGAGTTTGAAGAAAAACCTGAAAAGCCTAAATCTACTTTAGCTTCTATGGGAATTTATATCTTCACTTATAAAGAATTAAGAAAATATTTAATTGAAGATGCAAAAGATGAAAATAGTAAACATGATTTTGGTATGAATATTATTCCAATGATGTTAAATGATGGTAAGAAATTGTATGCTTATGAATTTGATGGATATTGGAAAGATGTTGGAACTGTTGAAAGTTTATGGCAGGCCAATATGGATTTGTTAGATGATAAAGAATTAGATCTTTATAATATTAAAAGAGACTGGAAGATTTACACAGAAGATACATTAAGTAAACCTCAGATTATCGGTGAAGAAGCAAGCGTTAAAAATTCCCTTGTTACACAAGGATGTATTGTTAATGGTGATGTTAAAGGTTCTGTATTGTTCAACAATGTTTATATTGGTGAAGGTGCAAAAGTTGTTGATTCAGTTCTGATGCCAGGTGTTTTGGTAGAAGAAGGCGCAGAAATCTATAAATCTATCGTTGATGAAGGTGTTGTTATTAAAGCTAAGAAAGTTGTCAACAAGGAAGCTAAAGAAGTCGAACTTGTTAGTGACAATACGAAATAGGGGGTTAATGAGATGGCAAAAGTAGTTGGTTTAGTAAATTTACATTCTGATGTTTCTTATAAGGGCTTAACTGAAAGACGTCCAGTAGCTTCTGTGAGTTTTTTAGGACGTTATGGAATTATTGATTTTGTTTTATCAAATATGTCAAATTCAAATGTAGATACTGTTGGTGTTTTAATTAAAGAAAAACCAAGATCTCTATTTAAACATTTAGGTAATGGAAATTCATGGAATTTTAACTCTAAATCTGGTGGGGTTTCATTACTTTATAATGAAAAATATGCAAATAATACAATGTATAATCATGATATTAATAATTTGGTAGAAAATATTGCTTTTATTGAAAAAGCAAAAGCTGAATATGTTGTGATTGCTCCAGCACATATTATTACAACAATGAATTATGCTGAAGTTGTTGATGCACATGCAAGATCTGGTGCTGAAATTACAATGGTTTACCAAAGAATTAATAATGCTCATGAGACTTTTGTGGGATCAGATTATTTACGATTAAAAGGTAAACAAGTGACAGAAATCAAACAAAATAAAGGAAATCGTAAAGAAAGAAATATTTCTTTGGAAACATATGTTATTAATACAAAGGTTTTATTACAATTAATTGGATATGCGAAAAAGATTAGTTCGTTCTTTGATTTAAAAGATACATTGGCTTATCTATGTGATGAAAGAAAGATTATGGCATATGAATATAAAGGTTTTGCAAGATGTATTGATTCATATGATGCTTATTATAAAGTAAGTATGGAATTCTTAGACATGGATGTTTCTACACAAGTCTTTAAGAGTACATGGCCAATCTTTACAAATACAAATGATACACCACCAACAAAATATTTAAAGAATGCACAAGTAAAGAAATCATTTGTTGCAAATGGAGCTATTATTGATGGTGAAGTTGAAGGAAGTATTTTATCTCGTAATGTAACGATTGGTAAGAATGCAATTGTTAAAAATTGTGTTATTTTAAATGGTTCTAAGGTAAGTCCTGGGGCACATTTGGAAAATGTAATTATTGATAAAGATGCTCGTATTGAAAAGAAAACAGAATTAATTGGAGATAGTGAACCGCTTTATGTTAAAGAAGGAGATGTTGTTTAATGAGAATTGTTTTTGCAACAAGTGAAGCAAATCCTTTTATCAAGTCTGGTGGTTTGGCAGATGTTCTTGGTTCTTTGCCAAAAGCTTTGGTACAAAAAGGACATGAATGTATTGTTGTTTTACCAAAATATCAGGATATGAAGCATGCTGATACATTAGAGTATGTAACAAGTTATGATATTTGGGTTGGTTGGAGAAAATGCTATTGTGGCGTTTTTAAGACTGAATTTGATGGTGTAACTTATTACTTCATTGATAATGAACAATATTTTAGAAGACCAGGTCTTTATGGATATGATGATGATAATGAAAGATTTGCATATTTTGATTTTGCTGTTTTGGAATTAATGTCACATGTTGATATTAAGCCAGATATTCTTCATTTGCATGACTGGCAAACAGCAATGATTGCCACACTTTATAAAGAAAGATATGCTTATTATGAATATTATCAGGGTATTAAAGTTGTCTTTACAATTCATAATATTGCTTATCAGGGAAAATGTGATCCAGCATTATTGAGTGATCATTTTGGTTTAGATAATTATCTATATTATAATGGAAATTGTCGTAATGATGGATGTTTCAATATGATGAAAGCAGCTATTTTCTATAGTGATGTGATTACAACAGTATCACCAACATATGCGCAGGAAATCTTAACAGATAGTTATGGTGAAGGTTTGCAGAGTATTTTACAGATGCGTAGACATGATCTATATGGTATCTTAAATGGTATTGATTATGAAACAATTAATCCAGCAACAGATCCTGAAATTGTTGAACATTTTGATGTTGATACAGTGGATGAGAAAAAAGTGCTGAATAAATTGGCATTACAAAAAGAATGTGGTTTACCAGTCAATCCAGATATTCCATTAATTGGTATTGTCACAAGATTGACATGGCAAAAAGGTTTGGATTTAATTATTAATCGTATGGATGAATTAATGAAACGTGATGTTCAGATTGTTATTCTTGGTGCTGGTGATCAAAAATATGAAGAACCACTAAAAGCAATTGCTGCTTACCATAATCAGAAATTATCACTTAATTTAAAATATGATTTAGGTTTATCTAGCCGTATTTATGCAAGCTGTGATATGTTCTTAATGCCATCATTGTTTGAACCTTGTGGGTTATCACAAATGATGTCATTACGTTATGGAACAATTCCAATCGTACGTGAAACGGGTGGATTAAAGGATAGTGTTGAACCATTTAATGAATTTGAAAACACAGGAACTGGATTTAGTTTTACAAACTATAATGCACATGAAATGATGAGTATTATTGATTATGCATTAGAAGTTTATAAAGATAAAGAGAAATGGCAAGGTTTAGTGCATCGTGCAATGAATGCTAAGCTTGATTGGGACAAAAGTGCTGATGCCTATTTGAAAGTTTTTAATTCATTGCTTGATTAGCGAAAAGAGATAGGGGGACCTATCTCTTTTGCATGAAATTGATTTTTATTTGCTTTCTTTTCTTGAGTCTAGTACAATAGATGAGTGAGGAGGAGATATAATGCGAACAAAATTAAAAATTTTCACAGTTATTTTGCTTGTTTTCAGTTTTTTTGCATGTGGAAAAAAAGATAAGATTGTTTCTTTGGAAAAAGAAGGAACTGAATATAAGATTGCAGATATTGCCTCATTCTATTATCCTAATGATTTTGAATTGGATACAAAATCAAACAATCAGCAGATTGTCCGTTTTGTAAAGAAGGAAGAAGTTGTTTTCTATACAACCATGCAAGATGACACAGATAATCAGCTTGATGATTTACCAGAATTATATGCTGGACAATTAGAAGAAGATGGGGCACAAGATGTTGCTTTTAAAAATATTAAAATTGAAAGTGGATTAAATTGTCAAGAGTTTACTGGGAAGTACCCTGCTACTGGTATTAAATTTGAACATATGGTATATTTTACAGATGATGCAGCTTATGTTTTTGCCTATCAGGCACCAGAAGAAACTTATGATGAAAACATTAAGATTATTACGCAGTACTTACAATCGTTGACTGTGCATCATTAATCTTGATTAATAAATATGAATTTGGTATAGTATAATAAATTATAGGTAAGAATGAAGAAAGAATGAAATTGATAGAGAGAGCTTGTTGGTGGAAATAGCTTAATGGATGATTTTGGATGCCCTTATCTGAGTCTTTTGAAAAGAAAGAACGTTAACTTGCGTTAAAAGTAAAGTGTAAGCATATGATAAAGTGGATAGCACAAGGTGTTCTTTATCATTTGCTTTTTTATTTGAAGGAGGAGCTATGAAAGTATTTAATACATTAACAAACAAAAAGGAAGAATTTGTTCCTATTAAACCTAATGAAGTGAGTATTTATGTCTGTGGACCAACTGTTTATAATTATGTTCATATTGGGAATACACGTCCAATGATTGTTTTTGATGTTTTAAGGAGAACATTTGAGTATTTAGGTTATAAAGTGACTTTTGTTTCTAATTTCACTGATGTTGATGATAAGATTATTAAGGCAGCAAAAGAGGAAGGTGTAAGTGAAAAAGAACTGACTGATAAGTATATTAAGGCATATGAGGATGTCCGTAGGGGCTTGAATTTATTGTTTCCAACATATGCCCCACGGGTAACAGAAACAATGCAGCCAATCATTGATTTTATTAAAGAGTTAGTTGATCAAGGTTATGCTTATGAAATTGATGGGGATGTTTATTTTAGGGTTACAAAAATTAAAGAATATGGAATGTTATCAGGAATTAAGGTTGAAGATTTGATTGCTGGAGCAAGTGAACGTGTTGATGAGAATGACAAAAAAGAAAGTTCAACTGATTTTGCATTGTGGAAAAAAACAGATGAAGGCATTCAGTTTGAGAGTCCATGGTCTAAAGGGAGACCAGGATGGCATACAGAATGTGTTGTTATGATTAATGATATTTTTGATAATGGACGTATTGATATTCATGGGGGTGGACAGGATTTGAAGTTCCCACATCATGAAAATGAAATTGCTCAATCGATGGCTTGTCATCATCATCCAATTGCAAATGTTTGGATGCATAATCAAATGATTAATATTAATAATCAAAAGATGTCAAAATCTTTAGGAAATGTTTTATGGGCTAAAGATTTATTGAATGAATTAGGATGTAATGTCTATAAATGGCTAATGTTATCAACACATTATCGTAATCCATTGAATTTTACAGATGAAGTTTTAGCAAGTGTAAAAAAAGAAGTGGAAAAAGTGGAAAATGTATTAAAACAAACATCTTTGTACTTACAGGTGAATCATTGTTTGAAGGAAGATTATTGCCAAGATAGTGTGGATACTATGGTGGAAGCATTGGCTGATGATTTGAATACATCTTTGGCTTTAACACAGATTTTAGGACAAGTGAAAGTTTTAAATCAGGCAATGCGTGTCAAAGAGAAAGATGATTCTATGATTTCAATGGGATATCAGACTTTAGTACGTATGCTGGATGTGATGGGCTTTGTTCATGATGTGAAAGTGTTAAGTGAAGAAGATATTTCTTTATATCAAGCATGGTTGAATGAAAAAGCTGTGAAGAATTTTGAAAAAGCAGATCAATTAAGAGCACAGCTTCAGGAAAAAGGAATTATCTAACATGAGACCTGAATTAATCAATCCTTTAGCTTTGGCTTATTTAGGTGATGCTATATTTGAAGTTTATGTAAGGGAATATCTGATTGTTGAAAAAGAAATCACAAAACCTGATTTGTTACAAAAGGAAGCTATTGCTTTTGTAAGTGCAGTTGCACAGGCTGGTTTTATGAAAGAGGCCATTGAGAATGAATGGGTAAGTGAAGAGGAAATCAGAATTTATAAAAGAGGACGTAATGCGAAAAGTCGTCGTGTAATGAAAAATACGAGTGTGATTACACATAATCAATCTTCTGGTTTTGAAGCTTTGATTGGTCATTTGCATTTATTAAAAGATGAAAAGCGTATTTTAGAGTTATTTGAATTATATAAAGATTATGTTATGAGAAATTCATGAGACAAAAATGAGACAAATTTGAGACGCACAAAGGGGTAAAGTATGAGACAATATATTTATGGAAAAAATACTGTTTTACAATCTTTAAAGGGAGATAAACCAGTTTATGAGATTTATCTGATGAAGAATGTAAAAGATGATAAGTTAATATCGCTTGCAAAGGCAAAAAATGTAAAGGTGAATATAGTAGCTCATAAAGGTGTTCTCAATCAATTGGTTGGAAATGTTGTTCATCAAGGTATTGTGGCTGAGGTGGAAGGTTATGATTATTATGAAATTGATGAAATTTTAGAAAGTATTCCTGCTGGTAAACAGCCATTATTATTGATGCTTGATGGATTGGAAGATCCTCATAACTTAGGTGCTATTTTGAGAACCTGTGATGCTATTGAAGTGGATGGTGTCATTATTGGAAAAAATCGTAGTGTTGGATTGACACCAACAGTTGCAAAAGTTTCTACTGGAGCTATTGATTTTGTTAAGGTTGCGCAGGTGACCAATTTATCAAGAACTTTAGAACAACTAAAATCAAAAGGTTTTTGGGTTGTCGGTTGTGATTTGAATGAATCTCAAGATTATCGTGCAATTGACTATAATATGCCTGTTGTGATTGTGATTGGATCTGAAGGTTTTGGTATCTCAAGACTTGTCAAAGCACATTGTGATATGAATGTTGTTTTACCAATGAATGGCCATGTCACATCTTTGAATGCTTCAGTTGCAACAGCGCTTATTCTCTATCAGGTTTACAATTCTCGTCATCCTTTAAAGTAGAAGGGAGGTAACGTGGAGCGTTACATAAATGATGATGAATTGATCTATATGGCTCGCTGTGGAAGTCAGGCGGCAGAAGAAATTTTATATCAGCGTTATTATCGTTTGGTGAAGAGATGGATTAAACCGTTTTGTTATCACCGTATTGAAAGTTGGGATGATGAAGATTATCTACAATTTGCTATGATGATGTTTTCAACAATTATGGATAGTTATCGTATTGATCAAAAAACGAGCTTAAAAACTTTTATGAAACAATCTTTAATAAGACGCATTTTAAGTTTGATTAGAGTCGGTAAAGATGAAGCTCTAGCAACCTCACAATTGCCAGTTTCTTTGGATTGTTTTATTGGAGATGATGAAAGAATGCGTTTTGAAGAGATTGTGGGCGATCCACTCAAACGTGATTACCCAGATTTGGTTTTAAGAATAAAAGAAACAGAGACTTGTTATGATAGTGAGGTTTATAAAAGAACTTCACTTCGAGAACGTGAAGTGATGGCCTATAAAAAAGCGGGCTATGATGAAAAAGAAATTGCAAATAGACTGGATATTTCAATTAAAAGTGTGTATAATGCAGTTTATCGTTATCATCAAAAGATGCTTGCCATTGACGAGTTAAAATAAATGTGTTAAATTATAAGAACGGAAAAGGAGTGATAGGCATGAAACAAAAAGTCATTTTAGTATGTACAGAATGTTTATCACGTAATTATTCAGTCACAAAAAATAAACGTGTAAATGTTGAAAGATTAGAGCTTAGAAAGTATTGTAAAAAGTGTGGAAAACACACTCTACATAAAGAAACAAAATAGGAGGTAGGTCATGAAGATCAAAGAATGGTGTACACTTCAGGGTGTACGTGCTGAAATCAAGAATATTCATTGGTTGACAAAAAAAGAATTAGCATATAATTCAATGATTGTTTTGGTTTTCTGTTTTTTATTTGGAGTTTACTTTTACGGTAGCGATGCCATCATCGCAATTATATTAAAAGCATTGGGGATGAATTAGTATGCCAGGAATGAATGAAGAAGGTAGACGTTGGTATGTTGTCAATACATACTCAGGTCATGAAAACAAAGTTAAAGAAAATTTAGAGAAACGTGTTGAATCAATGGGGTTACAAGATTGCTTATTTAATATTGTGATTCCTGAACATGTTGAAACAGAAATAAAAGATGGTAAGAAAATCAATAAAACAAAGAATATGTTTCCTGGTTATGTTCTTGTAGAGATGATTATGACTGATGAAGCGTGGTATGTTGTTCGTAATACCTCAGGAGTTACAGGATTTATTGGTTCTTCAGGTGGAGGTGCAAAACCTTTCCCATTACAGAATCATGAAATTGATCCTATTTTGAAAAAGATGGGTATCCAAACTTCTAAAATTGAAGTGAATTTTGAAGTAGGAGATGAAGTGAAAGTTTTATCTGGACCATTTGCAGGTAAACAGGGAAAAGTTGAATCAATTGACCAAGAAAAAGAAGTTGCAACTGTTTTGGTTGATTTCTTGGGAAATTCAACACCAATGGAAGTTGAATTAATTCAATTAGAAAAAGCAGATTTATAATAAAAGGTCAAATCGACCTTTTTCTTTTTTGCAAAAAAGTTTGATAAATTCAATAAAAAGCCTTGCAATATTGAAAAGAGTGTGTATAATAATTAATCGACGCAATATGTGTTACTATGCGTGGGAGGATTGACATCCAACTGACCACAGCACGGACAAATTTTAATAGGAGGTGTGTCGCGTGAGCAAGAAAGTCGTAAGAGTTATGAAAATTCAATTCCCAGCTGGTGGGGCAAAACCAGGTCCAGCATTAGCAGGTGCTGGTATTCAAATGCCAAAGTTCTGTACAGCTTTCAATGATCAAACAAAAGATCGTATGGGAGAAACTGTACCAGTTGTTTTGACAATTTATGAAGATAAGAGTTTTGATTTTGTATTAAAGACTGCTCCAACTGCTGAAATGATTAAAAAAGCATGTGGAATTAAAAAAGCTGCTTCTGATGCTAAACAAACAGTTGCAACTTTATCAGCTGATAAATTAAAAGAAATCGCTGAATACAAATTAAAAGATCTTAATGCAAATGATTTAGAAGGTGCAATGAAAATTGTTGCTGGTACTGCTCGTAATATGGGTGTAAAAGTTGAAGGCTTAGATGCCTAATTTAATGAAGAGGAGAAAAGAAAATGGCTAAAAAAGGTAAAAGATATCAAGAAGCCGCTGCTCTTATTGAAAAAGGTAAAGCTTACCCAATTGAAGAAGCAGTTGCTTTAGTAAAGAAAACAAGTAATTTAAAATTTGATGCAAGTGTTGATGTTGTCTTTAAATTAGGATTAGACACAAGACATGCTGATCAACAATTACGTGGTGCTGTTGTATTACCACACGGTACTGGTAAAACAAAAAAAGTATTAGTTATCACTCAAGGAGCTAAAGTTGAAGAAGCAAAAGCTGCTGGAGCTGATATTGTTGGTGGAAAAGAAATCTTAGAAGATATCCAAAAAGGATGGTTGGATTTCGAAGTTATGATTGCTACACCAGATATGATGGCTGAATTAGGAAAATTAGGACGTATTTTAGGACCTAAAGGTTTAATGCCTAACCCTAAAACAGGAACTGTAACTATGGATGTTGCAAAAGCTGTTCAAGAAACAAAAGCTGGTAAAGTGACTTATCGTACTGACAAAGATGGTAATGTTCATATGCCAATTGGTAAAGTATCATTTGATGATGAAAAATTAGCTGAAAACTTCAGAACAGTATTTGATTTATTAGTAAAATCAAAACCAGCTTCTGCTAAAGGAACTTATATGAAAAACGTTGTGATCTCAACGACTATGGGACCAAGCGTAAAAGTTCAAGGATAAGAAGCAAACAAAAAAGGCGCAATCAATATACCGTAGACAGCAACGGGGAAACCTTAATTATGTTGCCGAGGTGATATTGTCAACTCACATTGACAAACTCCCTCGTTTTTACGTGGGAGTTTTTAACGGATATATTGTTGCATATATAAAATTTTATAGGAGGTGTAACAATGTCAAAAGAAATTTTAGAGGCAAAACAACAAGTTGTAGCTGAAATTGCTGAAAACTTAAAAAATTCACAATCAACTGTTATTGTTGAATATCGTGGATTAACTGTTGCTGATGTTACTGAATTACGTAGAACTTTAAGAGCAGAAAATGTTGGATTTAAAGTTTACAAAAACAAATTAGTACAAAGAGCTACAGAAGAAGCAGGAATGAGCGAACTTAATGAATATCTTGTTGGTCCTAACGCAATTGCTTTTGGGCATGAAGATGCAGTGGCTCCTGCTAGAATTTTAGCAGAGTTCGCAAAAAAACACGAAGCTTTACAAATTAAAGCTGGTTATGTTGAAGGTAAATTCTTACCTCAAGAAGAAGTTATGGCAGTAGCAAAATTACCTAATCGTGAAGGTATGTACTCAATGTTACTTGCATGTATGAAAGAACCAGTTGCAAAAGTGGCAAGAGTTATTCAAGCTGTTGCTGATGCACAAGGTGGAGACGCAGCTGAAGCTGCACAATAGTTAATTTATAAAATATAAATGGAGGAAAATAAAATGGCAAAATTAACACATGAAGATATCTTAGCTTACTTAGAAGAAGCTACAATTTTAGAATTAAATGATTTAGTAAAAGCAATTGAAGAAAAATTTGATGTAACTGCTGCTGCACCTGTAGCTGTAGTTGCTAGTGATGCTGGAGCAGAAGCTGCTGCACCTGCTAATGTAACTGTTACATTAACTGATGTTGGAGCTACTAAAGTTGCAGTTATCAAAGCTGTAAGAGAAATCACAGGTTTAGGATTAGTTGAAGCTAAAGGTTTAGTTGACAAAACACCTGCTGAAATCAAAAAAGATGTTCCTGCTGAAGAAGGAGCTAAGATTAAAGAACAATTAGAAGCTGCTGGAGCAACTGTAGAAGTTAAATAATTGTTGAATGAATAGAGCCCTTATCAAGGGCTCTTTTTTAAGGAGAAAAAATGGCACACTATTATACAAATAATGTCGATTTAAAATCTCAAGAAACACATATTCCTTTTCTTTATCGAAAACATCAATTGACTTTCATAAGTGATTTTGGTGTTTTCTCTAAGGAACGGGTAGATTATGGATCACGTGTTCTTCTAGAAAGCATAAATATATCTCAGCAACAATTAACATTATTAGATGTTGGATGTGGATATGGAACATTGGGAATTGCTTTAAAAAAAGAATATCCTTGGCTAAATGTTCAGATGGTTGATGTGAATGAGAGAGCTATTCATCTTGCTAAAGAATCCGCAAAATATAATGGAGTAGATGATGTAAGTATTTATTTAAGCCATTGTTATGAAAATGTTCATGATTCATTTGATGTGATTGTTTCTAATCCGCCTATTAGAGCGGGGAAGAAAGTTGTTTTTGAAATTTTAGAAAAGGCATATGATCATTTGAATCCTGATGGTGAATTAATTGTTGTGATTCAAAAAAAGCAAGGAGCACCTTCAGCGAAAAAGAAGATGGAAGATGTTTTTGGAAATTGTGAGATTTTAAAGAGAGATAAAGGCTATTTTGTTTTAAAAGCCGTGAAATAACACTACTTTTTATATGTTCAAAAGAAATTTTGAAATTTTTGATTTGGTATTGACTTCAACTAGTCTCTATGCTAGTATAATACAATGCCTACTCATGTATAAAAAGCAGTGTTTTTCATTATGCTTTGAAGTGGAGATAGAGATAATTAATAAGGAGTGAAGCGGACTTGGAAAAGAATGTAACTCAAGTAAAAAGTCGTATTAATCGTCGCAATTATTCGAGAATTAGTGGTTCTTTAGAATTACCTAATTTGGTAGAAATTCAGACAAATTCTTATGATTGGTTTAAGAATGAGGGAATTAAAGAAGTTTTTAATGATGTTTATCCAATTAGCAATTTCAATGAAACATTAACTTTGGAATTTGTTGATTGCCGTTTTGATGAGCCAAAATATTCAGTGGATGAAGCAAAGGATAGAGATGCTAACTACTCAGCACCAATTCGTGCGACTCTTCGTTTGGTTAATAACGGAACAGGAGAAATTAAAGAAAATGAAGTATTTATGGGTGATTTCCCATTAATGACAGATTCAGGAACTTTTATTATCAATGGTGCAGAACGTGTTATTGTTTCACAATTAGTACGTTCACCAGGAGCCTATTTTGCTGATGCAATGGATAAAAGTGGGAAAACTGTGTTTACAGGAAGTGTTATTCCTTCAAGAGGAACATGGTTAGAATTTGAAAATGATGCAAAAGATGTTTTAAATGTACGTATTGACCGTACACGTAAGATTCCTGGAACAATTCTTTTGCGTGCTTTAGGATTAAGCAGTGATGAAGAAATTATTGAAGTTTTAGGTGATCATGAGTTTATCAGAAATACCTTAGCAAAAGATACAACTCATAACACTGATGAAGCATTAATTGAAATTTATAACAAATTAAGACCTGGTGAACCAGCAACATTAGAGGGTGCAAATACGCTATTATTTGCAAAGTTTTTTGATGCTAAAAGATATGATCTTGCGCGTGCTGGACGTTTTAAGCTAGGTAAAAAATTAAGTTTATTAGATCGTATTACAAATCGTGTTTTGGCTGAGGATGTTAAGGATGTAGATGGTCACGTTGTGATGAGTGAAGGAACTTTATTAACAAAAGATAAAGTTGACATTTTAGCACCAGTTTTTGCAGCGGGAGCACATTGTGTTGATGTTAAAACAAATGATTTCTTAGAGTCTCATGGAAGAATTCAAGTGATTGAAGTCTATGTAGATGAGTCTAAATCAAAGAAAATGAAAGTTGTGGGAACGGATTTATCATTGGATTGTAAATTTATTACAATTTCAGATATGTTAGCAGCTTATTCATATATGCTTAATCTTGTTGATATTTATGATTCATTGGATTTAGCGAGTGACGATAGAGTCAATTTAATGAGCCGTATTGGTTTATTAGATGATATTGATCATTTAGGAAATAGACGTGTTCGTTCTGTTGGTGAGTTAATTCAAAATCAATTTAGAATTGGTTTATCAAGAATGGAAAGAGTTGTTAAAGAAAGAATGTCATTATCAGAAGTTGATAGTGTAACACCACAATCATTAACAAACATTCGTCCTTTAACAGCGGCTATGAAAGAGTTCTTTTCATCTTCACAATTATCTCAGTTTATGGATCAAATCAATCCATTAGCTGAGTTAACAAATAAACGTCGTTTATCTGCATTAGGTCCTGGTGGTTTATCAAGAGATCGTGCTGGATATGAAGTCCGTGATGTCCATGCATCTCACTATGGACGTATTTGTCCAATTGAAACACCTGAAGGTCCTAACATCGGGCTGATTTCAACATTGGCTTCTTATGCAAAAATAAATAAATATGGATTTATTGAAACACCTTATCGTAAAGTTAACGATAGTATTATTGACGAAAGTGATGTACGTTATTTAACAGCTGATGAGGAAAAGAATTATATTATTGCCCAAGCAAAGGTGAAAATTGGGGAAAATGGAGAAATCTTAGATGAACAGGTTATTGCTCGTCATTTAGGTGAAAACATTATGGCTAAGCCTAGTGAAGTTGATTTTATTGACATTTCTCCAAAACAGATCGTTTCAGTTGCAACTTCATGTATTCCATTCTTGGAAAACGATGATGCGACACGTGCCTTAATGGGTGCCAACATGCAACGTCAGGCAGTTCCATTATTAAAACCACATACACCATTTGTTGGAACAGGTATGGAATATCAGGCTGCAAGAGATTCAGGAGCAGCAGTTGTTGCTAAAAAAGATGGTATTGTCACATATGTTGATGCAAAGAAAATTATCGTTGAAGAAGATACTGGACCACATCGTTATCGTTTGACTAAATTTGCGATTTCAAATGCTGGAACATGTATTAATCATCGACCAATTGTTAAAACTGGTGATAAGGTATTGAAAGGTCAGATTCTTGCTGATGGTCCATCTATGGAACAGGGAGAATTAGCATTAGGTCAAAACGTTTTAGTTGGTTTCATGACATGGAATGGATATAATTATGAAGATGCTGTTATCATGTCTGAAAGATTAGTTAAAGAAGATGTTTATACATCTGTTCATATTGAAGAATATAGTATTGAATGTCGTGATACAAAGTTAGGCCCAGAAGAAATCACAAGAGATATTCCTAACGTTGGTGAAGAAGCTCGTAAAAATCTTAATAGTGAAGGTATTATTATGATTGGGGCTGAGGTAAAAGAAGGAGATATCTTAGTTGGTAAGGTGACTCCAAAAGGACAAGCGGAATTATCTGCAGAAGAAAAATTGTTATTGGCAATCTTTGGTGAAAAGTCAAGAGAAGTCAAAGATAATTCATTAAGAGTTCCACATGGTGGTGCTGGTATTGTTCATGATATTAAAGTGTTTGAAAGAAAAAAAGGTGATGAATTACAGCCAGGTGTTAATAAGGTTGTAAAAGTCTACATCGTTCAAAAACGTAAAATCTCTGAAGGGGATAAAATGGCTGGTCGTCATGGTAATAAAGGGGTTATCTCTAAAATATTACCAATCGAAGATATGCCTCATTTAGAAGATGGAACTGTTTTGGATATTATGTTAAATCCATTAGGGGTACCATCTCGTATGAACATTGGACAAGTTCTTGAGTTGCATTTAGGTTATGCAGCAAGAGAATTAGGAATGTATTTTGCAACACCTGCCTTTGATGGTATTAATGCCAAAGATTTGGAAAACATCATGAAAGAAGCAGGAATGCCAGTGGATGGAAAACAACCTGTTATTTCTGGTCGTACTGGTGAATATTTTGATTCTAAGGTTTCTGTTGGTGTTATGTATATGATTAAATTGGCTCACATGGTTGATGATAAATTACATGCAAGATCAGTTGGACCATACTCATTAGTTACACAACAGCCACTTGGTGGTAAAGCTCAAAATGGTGGGCAAAGATTTGGAGAAATGGAAGTTTGGGCTCTTGAAGCATATGGTGCTGCTTACACATTACGCGAAATCTTGACTGTGAAGTCAGATGATGTTGTTGGACGTGTGAAAACATATGAAGCCATTGTCAAGGGACAAAAATTACCAGAACCAGGATTACCAGAATCATTTAGAGTTTTAAAGAAAGAATTACAAGCCTTAGCATTAGACATTCAAATGTTAGATGAAGAAGGTCATGAATTAGATGAAAGAAAGATTGAAGATGAAGAACGTCGTTTCCCTACTTCAATTGATACAACTCCAGAACCTGAAGAAGCAACTCAAGAAGTTGTGGAAGAAGAGGTTGAAGGAGATTTCACTGAAGAAGATGAATCATTTGATGATTTAGATTCAGTCATCGATGATCTCTTTACTGATGATGAAGAAGAAAGTAACGAAGAATAGGAGGAAACAATGAATGGCAGATGTCAATAACTTTTCAGCAATCCAAATTGGATTAGCTTCTCCAGAAAAAATTCGTGAATGGTCTTATGGTGAAGTTAAAAAACCTGAAACTATTAATTATCGTTCTCAAAAACCAGAAAAAGATGGTCTATTCTGTGAAAGAATCTTTGGACCATCTAAGGATTGGGAATGTAGTTGTGGAAAATATAAGAAAGTCAGATATAAAGGTGTAGTCTGTGATCGTTGCGGTGTTGAAGTTACAAAATCTTCAGTGCGTCGTGAACGAATGGGACATATTGAATTAGCAACACCAGTTGCTCATATCTGGTATTTAAAGGGGATTCCTTCAAGAATGGGACTTATTCTTGATATGTCTCCAAAACAATTAGAGGAAATTATTTATTTCGTATCTTATGTTGTGACTGATAAAGGAAGTACTCCATTAGAGTATAAACAAGTTTTATCAGAAAGAGATTATCGTAACTGTTATGAAAAATTCGGACATCAGTTTGAAGCAAAGACTGGTGCAGAAGCGATTAAGATTTTACTTCAAAAAGTTGATCTTGATGAAGAATTTGAAACTGTTACAAAAGAACTAAAAGAAGCACAAGGGCAAAGACGTGCAAAATTATTAAAGAGATTAGAGGCTATTGAAGCTTTTAGAACTTCTCAAAATCAACCTGAATGGATGATTCTTGATGTTCTTCCAGTTATACCACCTGATTTACGTCCAATGTTACAGTTGGATGGTGGACGTTTTGCAACAAGTGATTTAAATGATTTATATAGACGTGTTATTACACGTAATAATCGTTTAAAGAAATTATTAGAACTTGGAACACCATCAATTATCGTACAAAATGAAAAACGTATGTTACAAGAAGCTGTTGATGCTTTGATTGATAATGGTCGTCGTTCTAAACCAATCACTGGTGCTGGTGGTAGACCTTTAAAATCTTTAAGTCATACATTAAAAGGAAAACAAGGTCGTTTCCGTCAAAACTTACTTGGAAAACGTGTTGACTATTCAGGACGTTCAGTTATCGCAGTTGGTCCAGATTTAAAAATGTATCAATGTGGTATTCCACGTGAAATGGCATTGAATTTATTTAAACCATTTGTTATTAGTGGATTAGTAAGAGAACAGATTGCTACAAATATTAAGGCTGCTGAGCGTTTAATTGATAAAATGGATGATGCGATTTGGCCAATCGTTGAAGAAGTTATTAAAGAACATCCAGTCTTATTGAACCGTGCGCCAACACTTCATAGATTAGGTATCCAAGCATTCGAACCTAAATTAGTAGAAGGACGTGCAATTCGTTTGCACCCATTGGTTACACCAGCATTCAATGCCGATTTCGATGGTGACCAAATGGCTGTCCATGTACCTTTAGGTGAGGAAGCAATTCAAGAAGCAAGACAATTAATGTTAGGATCAGGAAATATCTTAGGTCCTAAAGATGGAAAACCAATCGTTACACCTTCTCAGGATATGGTGTTAGGAAATTATTACTTAACATTAGAAGAAGCTGGTAAGATTGGTGAAGGAACTGTTTTTGCAGATGTGAATGAAGCTTTAATGGCATATGATGCAAAAGCTGTTCATTTACACACAAGAGTTGCTATTAGAGGAAAATCTTTAAATAATAAAACATTTAATGATGTTCAAAATAATAGTTACTTAATTACAACTGTTGGAAAGATTATCTTTAATCAGATCTTTGATGGGAATTTCCCATTTATCAACGATCCAAGTAAAGAAAACTTAGAAGCAACACCAGATAAATATTTTGTTCCAATGGGAACTGATATTAAGCAACATATTGCTCAGCAACCTATTATTAAACCATTAGGTAAAAAAGCATTAGGAAATATTATTGATGAAGCTTTCAAATTAAATAAAACAACTGAAATTACTGCGATGCTTGATAAATTAAAAGATCAGGGATTCTATTATTCTACTATTGCCGGAATTACTGTTTCTGTTTATGATATTCAAGTTCCACAAAGTAAGTATGTTTTATTTGAAAAAGCTGATGATAAACTAGAAGTGATTAAAAAATTATATCGTAAAGGTAAATTAACAGAAGAAGAAAGAAAGAATACAGTCGTTAAACTTTGGGAAAGTGTTAAAGATGAAGTTCAAGGTGTCGTTAAAGAAGAATTCGAAGCTGATACTAAGAATCCAATCTTCATCATGTCTGACTCAGGAGCCCGTGGTAATATCTCTAACTTTACACAGTTGGTAGGTATGCGTGGATTGATGTCAAACCCTAAAGGGGAAACAATTGAGTTGCCTATTAAATCTTCATTTAGAGAAGGTTTAACAGCATCAGAATTCTTTATTTCTACCCATGGTGCCCGTAAAGGTTCTACTGATACTGCCTTAAAGACTGCCGATTCAGGATATTTAACAAGACGTTTAGTAGACGTTGCACAAGAAGTTATTATTACAGAAGATGACTGTGGAACAGACCGTGGATTTATGGTTACTGAATTATATAACACATCAGATAATTCAATTATCGTACCTTTATATGATAGATTGGTTGGACGTTATTCTCAAAAAGATATTGTTCATCCAGTTACTGGTGAAATTATCATTAAAGCTGGCGAAATTATGACGGAAACAACTGCTAAAGATGTCACTGATGCAGGAATCAAAGAAGTGGAAATAAGATCTGTTCTTGGATGTAAAGCTAAAGGTGGAATCTGTAGAAAATGTTATGGTCGTAACTTAGCAACTGGTGAAAAAGTAGAATTAGGTGAAGCTATTGGTATTATGGCTGCCCAATCTATTGGTGAACCAGGTACACAGTTAACAATGCGTACATTCCACATGGGTGGAGTTGCTGGTGGTGCTGATATTACTCAAGGTTTACCACGTATTCAAGAGTTGTTTGAAGCAAGAAATCCAAAAGCAAAATCTATTATTTCTGAAATTGAAGGTGAAGTTTCTAATATCATTGATAACAATGGACGTGCTGAAGTTGTTGTCTCTAACTTACTTGAAACAAAGAGTTACTTGGCTCCATATGGTGCTAAATTAAGAGTTTCTGTAGGAGATAGTGTTGGTATTGGTTCTAAGATTACTGAAGGATCTATTGATCCTAAAGAGTTATTAGCAGTTGCTGATGTCGAAGCTGTTGAAAATTATATCTTAAAAGAAGTTCAAAAGGTTTATCGTTTACAAGGTATTGAAATTTCTGATAAACATATCGAAGTTATCATTCGTCAAATGTTGAAGAAAATTCGTATTGTTGAAGGCGGAGATACTGGGGCTTTACCAGGAACTCATGTCAATGTTCAAAAATTTACAGAATTAAATAAAGATGTTTTAAAGAATGGAAAACATCCAGCTGTAGGTAGACCTATCTTATTAGGTATTACAAAAGCATCATTGGAAACAGAATCATTCTTATCTGCCGCATCATTCCAGGAAACAACAAAAATCTTAACTGATGCAGCAATCAAAGGTAAAGTTGATACATTAACTGGTCTTAAAGAAAATGTTATTATTGGTAAATTATTACCAGCAGGTACAGGTTTAAGAGGACCATTAAAATCTCCTGAAACAATTGCTAGAGAAGAAGAGGAAGCACGTAAGGAAAAAGAATTGGAAGAAGCTGAAAAATTAGAAGCGGAAACACTTTCTGAAGACTTATTGAGTACTGATTCAGAAGAGCAATTTGCAGGTATGGAATAACACATAAAGAGTAAGGTGACTTACTCTTTTGTTATTTTTGTTGATGAATTCAATATTTTTTAAAAAACTGTTGACATTTGGTATTGATTCAACTATAATCATCTTCGGTGCTCGACAAAGAGTACATTTATTCTGATAAAAAATGAAACACCCGGAATTGTGTGTTAAGAAGAAAGGAAAGGAGAAAAAAATGCCTACAATTAATCAATTAGTCAGAAAAGGACGTAGTGAAAAAACTTCAAAATCAAAATCACCTGCGTTAAATAGAGGATATAACTCATTATTAAAGAAACCAACAAATATTAGTGCTCCTCAAAAACGTGGTGTATGTACACGTGTTGCCACTATGACACCTAAGAAACCTAACTCGGCTTTACGTAAATATGCCCGTGTTCGTTTATCTAATGGTATGGAAGTTACTGCATATATCCCAGGAATTGGACATAACTTACAAGAACATAGTGTTGTTTTAATTCGTGGAGGACGTGTTAAAGACTTACCAGGGGTACGTTACCATATTATTCGTGGTACTATGGACTGTGCTGGTGTTAAAGATCGTATGCAAGGACGCTCTCGTTATGGAGCTAAAAAACCTAAAAAATAAGAGATAGGAGGAAAAACTGATGTCAAGAAGAGGACGCGTAGCAAAAAGAGATGTACTACCAGATCCAATTTATAATTCTAAGGTAGTTACAAAATTAATTAACAATATCATGCTTGATGGAAAAAAAGGTGTTGCTCAAAACATCTTATATGAAGCATTTACAAAAGTTGAAGCAAAAACTGGAAATCCAGCAATGGAAGTATTTGATCAAGCTATCAATAACATCATGCCTGTACTTGAATTAAAGGTAAGACGTATTGGTGGAGCTAACTATCAAGTACCAGTTGAAGTATCTCCAGAAAGAAGAATGACATTAGGATTAAGATGGTTAGTTAACTATTCTCGTTTAAGAAACGAAAAGAATATGGTTGATCGTCTTGCTAATGAAATCATTGATGCTTCTAATGGAACAGGAGCTTCTGTAAAGAAGAAAGAAGATACTCATAAAATGGCTGAAGCTAACAAAGCATTCGCACATTTCCGTTGGTAATATAAAGAGACTATTTGAAAGGAGAAAATTATGGCTCGTGAATTTTCGTTAGAAAACACTCGTAATATTGGAATCATGGCTCATATTGATGCTGGTAAAACAACAACAACTGAACGTGTTCTTTATTACACAGGAAAAATTCATAAGATTGGTGAAACACATGATGGTGCTTCACAAATGGACTGGATGGAGCAAGAACAAGAACGTGGTATCACAATCACTTCTGCAGCAACAACTGCACAGTGGAATGGACACCGTGTTAATATTATTGATACTCCGGGCCATGTAGACTTCACTGTAGAAGTAGAACGTTCATTACGTGTACTTGATGGTGCGGTTACTGTATTAGACTCTAAGGCTGGAGTTGAACCTCAAACTGAAACAGTTTGGCGTCAAGCAACAACTTATGGAGTACCTAGAATTGTATTCTGTAATAAAATGGATGCAACTGGTGCAGACTTTATTATGTCAGTAGAATCAATTGGTAAGAGATTGGATGCAAATGCTGTTGCTATTCAATTACCAATCGGTGCTGAAGATACATTCGAAGGATTAATTGACTTAATCAAAATGCAAGCTGTTCATTTTGAAGGAACAAAAGGGGAAAACGTTGTTTATTCTGAAATTCCTGAAAATATGAAAGCACAAGCAGAAGAATATCGTCAAAAGATGATTGAAGCAGCTGCTTCATTCGATGATGATTTGATGATGAAGGTTTTAGAAGAAGATGACAGTATTACTGAAGAAGAAATCAAAGCTGCTATCCGTAAAGGTGTATTAGCTGTTGAATTATTCCCAGTATTATGTGGATCTGCATACAAAGATAAAGGTGTTCAATGTATGTTAGATGCTGTTATTGATTTCTTACCTGCACCAACTGATGTTCCATCAATTAAAGGTGAAGATGAAGATGGTAATGAAGTGGAAAGACATCCTAGTGATGATGAACCATTCTCAGCATTAGCATTCAAAATCATGGCTGATCCATTTGTTGGAAAATTAACTTTCTTCCGTGTTTATTCAGGAACTGTTGCATCAGGATCTTATATTTTAAACTCAACAAAAGATAAGAAAGAACGTTTAGGACGTATCTTACAGATGCATGCCAATACACGTAAAGAAATTGATGAAGTTTATGCTGGAGATATCGCTGCAGCAGTAGGTTTTAAAAATACAACAACTGGTGATACTATCTGTGATGAAAAGAATTTCATCATCTTAGAAAAAATGGAATTCCCAGAACCAGTTATTGAATTGGCTATTGAACCAAAAACAAAACAAGATCAAGATAAATTAAGTAATGGTTTATCTAGATTAGCTGAAGAAGATCCAACATTCAGAGTTACAACTAACCCTGAAACTGGTGATACAATTATCGCCGGAGTAGGTGAATTACACTTAGACGTTATCGTAGATCGTTTAAAAAGAGAATTCAAGGTTGAAGCAAATGTTGGTGCTCCTCAAGTTGCTTACAGAGAAACAATCAGACAAACTGCTGAATGTGAAGGTAAGTTCGTAAGACAATCAGGTGGTCGTGGGCAATATGGACACGTATGGATTAAATTTGAACCTAATGAAGGTAAAGGATTTGAATTCGTTGATGCCGTTGTTGGTGGAACAGTACCAAGAGAATATATTAGTTCTGTAAGAGTTGGACTTGAAGATGCATTACAAAATGGTATGATTGCTGGATATCCAGTTTTAGATATTAAAGCAACATTATTTGATGGTTCTTACCATGATGTCGATTCATCAGAAATGGCATATAAAGTGGCTGCAAGCTTAGCTTTAAAAGCTGCTGGTAAAAAATGTGATCCAGTTATCTTAGAACCAATCATGGCTGTAGAAATTACTGCACCATCTGAATATTTAGGAAGCGTTATGGGTGATATCTCATCTAGACGTGGAATGATTGAAGGACAAGAAGAAAGAGGAAACGCTGTAACTGTACAAGCAAGTGTACCTTTATCTGAAATGTTCGGTTATGTTACTGATTTAAGATCATTTACACAAGGTCGTGGAAACTACACTATGCAATTTGATCGTTATGAACCAGTACCAAAATCAATTAAAGAAGAAATTATCAAGAAAAACGGTGGAAACAATTAAATTCTAATGAAAGAAGTTATTGCAATTTCTTGATAAATCATTTAGAATGTATATGTAAAAAAATTAAACAAATTTATATAGGAGGAAGCTTATAATGGCTAAAGAAAAATTTGACCGCTCTAAAGCGCATGTAAATATCGGAACTATTGGTCACGTTGACCATGGAAAAACTACTTTAACAGCTGCTATCACTACTTGTTTAGCAAAAAAAGGTGGAGCTGATGCAATGGATTACGCTGCAATTGACAACGCTCCAGAAGAAAAAGAACGTGGAATTACAATCAATACATCTCACGTTGAATACGAAACTGAAACTCGTCACTATGCACACGTTGACTGTCCAGGCCATGCTGACTACATCAAAAACATGATCACTGGTGCAGCACAAATGGATGGTGCTATCTTAGTAGTTGCTGCTACTGATGGACCTATGCCTCAAACAAGAGAACATATCTTATTATCTCGTCAAGTAGGTGTACCATACATCATCGTATTCTTAAATAAATGTGATATGGTTGATGATGATGAATTAATCGAATTAGTTGAAATGGAAGTTCGTGAATTATTAAATGAATATGAATTCCCAGGAGATGATACTCCAATCATCCGTGGATCAGCTTTAAAAGCATTAGAAGGAGATCCAAAATGGACTCCAGCTATCGATGAATTAATGGAAGCTGTAGATACTTATATTCCAACACCAACTCGTGACACTGACAAACCATTCTTAATGCCAGTTGAAGATGTATTCACTATCACTGGACGTGGAACAGTTGCTACTGGACGTGTTGAAAGAGGACAATTAAAATTAAATGACGAATTAGAAATCGTTGGTATCCATGATACTCAAAAAACAGTTGCTACTGGTATCGAAATGTTCCGTAAATTATTAGATTACGCTGAATCAGGAGATAACGTAGGTGTATTATTAAGAGGTATCAATAGAGAAGAAATTCAACGTGGACAAGTATTAGCTAAACCAGGTTCAGTACATCCACACAAAAAATTTAAATCTCAAGTTTATATCTTATCTAAAGATGAAGGTGGACGTCATACTCCTTTCTTCGCTAACTATAGACCACAATTCTACTTCAGAACTACTGATGTAACTGGTGTTATCGAATTAGCAGAAGGTGTAGAAATGGTTATGCCTGGAGATAACGTTGAATTAACTGTTGAATTAATTGCTCCAATCGCAATCGAAAAAGGAACTAAGTTCTCAATTCGTGAAGGTGGTAGAACAGTTGGTTCAGGAAATATTTCTGAAATCATTGAATAATTATGAAAAAGTGTCGAAAGACACTTTTTTTGTTTTCTATTTAAAATGGTTTTTTTAAGGTGACTATGTTAAAATGGAAAATATGGAGGTATGAAAATGAAAAAAATGTTTTTTTTCGATATAGATGGAACGCTTATTGAATGTAATAAAGATATTTATTCTATTCAAGATAGTACCAAAATGGCTTTGGATCAGTTACAGCAGCAGGGTGATGATGTTTTTTTAGCAACAGGACGTTGTCGATGCTTTATTGTTGATGGTGTTATGAATTATCCTTTTAGTGGCTATGTGACATGTAATGGGGCATATGTTGAATATAAAGGGAAATGTGTTTATAAAAAGGTTATTCCAAGTGAAGCCATTGAAAAGACGCATGAACTTTGTTTAAAAAGAAATATGGCATATTATTTTGAAGCCAATGATTATATTTATGTGCTTAATAAAACAAATCCTAAACATATTGAATTTAAAGATAATTGGGGTATGAAAGACGAAGTTATCATTGATTGCTTTGATTTTAAAAATATTGAAACGTATATTGGTATGATTGTTGTGAATTCAAAGGAAGATATTGGTCCAATGGTAGAAGCGTTGTCACCTTATTTTGATATTCAAAGACATCAGAGTGAATTTTCATTTGATTTGACGCTAAAAGGTGAATCAAAAGCAAAAGGAATACAGATGTTAGTAGAAAAAATTGGGCGTAGTATGGAAGATACGATTGCTTTTGGGGATGGTCGCAATGATATTGAAATGTTGTCAAGTGTTGGACTTGGTATTGCGATGGGAAATGCAGCGATTGAGGCAAAAACAGTGGCAGATTATGTAACGGATGATGTTGATAAGGATGGAATTGTGAAAGCCCTTCACCATTTTTCGCTTTTATAATCAAGATAAATTGATTATTTATTGATATTGGTTGAAATTGACACGTTTTTTTGTTAAAATAGATTTACAGAGAAATTCTGAAATTTGCTTATCAAAGGAGAAATAAAAATGGATGAACAAGAACAAGTTGTAATTAACCTTATCGTAAACAGCGGTAGCGCTCGTAGTTCTGCAATTGAAGCTATTCAATATGCAAAAGCTGGAGACTTAGATAAGGCTGAAGAATCTTTACAAAATGCTAAGGAAACTGTAAACGAAGCACATCATGCACAAACTGAATTAATTCAAGCAGAAATTAGAGGAGAAAAAGCTCCATTAAATTTATTAATGGTTCATGCTCAAGACCATTTAATGACTGCATTAGTTGTTATTGATTTGGCTCAAGAATTTGTAGATTTATACAAAAAAGTTGGTTAATATCAATTGATTTTAATGAAGGGATTGTCCATGATGGATATCCCTTTTTATTTTTTTGAAAAAATATTAAAAAGTTATTGACATTTTATTTTGATTTGTGTAAACTATAGAAGTCGGCTCGAGAGAGAGGGCAAGGGACATTGAAAACTAAACAGAAACACGTCAAAAAGAGAAAGAAGAAACAAAGAGAGTCAAGAGAACAAGAAATTGTTTAGGAGATAGACAATGGAGAGTTTGATCCTGGCTCAGGATGAACGCTGGCGGCGTGCCTAATACATGCAAGTCGAACGCACTGATTAATCAGTGAGTGGCGAACGGGTGAGTAATACATAAGTAACCTGGCCTTGTGAGGGGGATAACTGCTGGAAACGGCAGCTAAGACCGCATAGGCAGAGGGGTCGCATGACCTCACTGTTAAATATCCCACGGGATAGCAGAAGGATGGACTTATGGCGCATTAGCTAGTTGGTGAGGTAGAGGCTCACCAAGGCGACGATGCGTAGCCGACCTGAGAGGGTGGACGGCCACACTGGGACTGAGACACGGCCCAGACTCCTACGGGAGGCAGCAGTAGGGAATTTTCGGCAATGGGCGAAAGCCTGACCGAGCAACGCCGCGTGAGGGAGGAAGTACTTCGGTATGTAAACCTCTGTTATAAAGGAAGAACGGCATATGTAGGGAATGACATATGAGTGACGGTACTTTATGAGGAAGCCACGGCTAACTACGTGCCAGCAGCCGCGGTAATACGTAGGTGGCGAGCGTTATCCGGAATCATTGGGCGTAAAGAGGGAGCAGGCGGCAATAGAGGTCTGCGGTGAAAGCCCGAAGCTAAACTTCGGTAAGCCGTGGAAACCAAATAGCTAGAGAGCAGCAGAGGATCGTGGAATTCCATGTGTAGCGGTGAAATGCGTAGATATATGGAGGAACACCAGTGGCGAAGGCGACGATCTGGGCTGCAACTGACGCTCAGTCCCGAAAGCGTGGGGAGCAAATAGGATTAGATACCCTAGTAGTCCACGCCGTAAACGATGAGTACTAAGTGTTGGGGGTCAGACCTCAGTGCTGCAGTTAACGCAATAAGTACTCCGCCTGAGTAGTACGTTCGCAAGAATGAAACTCAAAGGAATTGACGGGGGCCCGCACAAGCGGTGGAGCATGTGGTTTAATTCGAAGCAACGCGAAGAACCTTACCAGGTCTTGACATACCGATAAAAGCCTCAGAGATGAGGAAATAGCTATATCGGATACAGGTGGTGCATGGTTGTCGTCAGCTCGTGTCGTGAGATGTTGGGTTAAGTCCCGCAACGAGCGCAACCCCTGTTGCCAGTTACCATCATTAAGTTGGGGACTCTGGCGAGACTGCCTCTGCAAGGAGGAGGAAGGCGGGGATGACGTCAAATCATCATGCCCCTTATGACCTGGGCTACACACGTGCTACAATGGACGGATCAGAGGGAAGCGAGACCGCGAGGTGGAGCGAAACCCATAAACCCGTTCTCAGTTCGGACTGCAGTCTGCAACTCGACTGCACGAAGCTGGAATCGCTAGTAATCGCGAATCAGAATGTCGCGGTGAATACGTTCTCGGGCCTTGTACACACCGCCCGTCACACCATGAGAGTTGGTAACACCCGAAGCCGGTGGCCTAACCGCAAGGAAGGAGCTGTCTAAGGTGGGACTGATGATTGGGGTGAAGTCGTAACAAGGTATCCCTACGGGAACGTGGGGATGGATCACCTCCTTTCTAGGGAGAAGAGAAGACGTGGAGATCTGTTTAGTTTTGAATGTGCGTTGCGTGCATTCAAGGCAGGAACATTGAAAACTGAATAGCAAACTAGCAAAAACTTTTTACAACAGAAAAGAAGATAGATGAAGAAGAAACGAGATCAGGAAAGAGATTGAAGGTCGATTCATCTAGTTGCAAAAAACTAAGATAAACAAAAGAGAAAACAAGAAAAAGAACTTGAACACTTTAGGTTAAGCAAGAAAGAGCGTATGGCGGATGCCTAGGCACTAGGAGGCGAAGAAGGACGCAGCAAACGGCGAAACGCGGCGGCGAGCAGTAAGCAGGCTAAGACCCGCTGATGTCCGAATGGGGGAACCCGGCACATCGAGAGGTGTGTCATCATGCATTGAATATATAGATGCATGAGGCAAGACGCAGGGAACTGAAACATCTCAGTACCTGCAGGAGAAGAAAGTAAGAACGATTCCGTAAGTAGCGGCGAGCGAAAGCGGAGGAGCCCAAACCATCATAGCGATGGGGTTATAGGGGTGTCAGCAAAGTTGAGCGAGCATGATAGGAGAAGCGCAGGGGAAGGCGCAGCGAAGAGGGTGAAACTCCCGTATCCGAAATTGTGGGAGTGAGACGAGACAGACCCTGAGTACGTCGGGGCACGTGGAATCCTGACGGAATTATCGAGGACCATCTCGAAAGGCTAAATACTCCCTAGTGACCGATAGTGAACCAGTACCGTGAGGGAAAGGTGAAAAGAACCCCGGGAGGGGAGTGAAAGAGAACCTGAAACCATATGCTTACAAGAAGTCAGAGCCCGTTAAAGGGTGATGGCGTGCCTTTTGTAGAATGAGCCGGCGAGTTATGATATGGAGCGAGGTTAAGCAGGAGATGCGGAGCCGAAGCGAAAGCGAGTCTGAAAAGGGCGGAAGTTGCATGTCATAGACCCGAAACCGAGTGATCTAGCCATGATCAGGTTGAAGTTGGGGTAAAACCCGATGGAGGACCGAACCGACCCCCGTTGAAACGTTGGCGGATGAATTGTGGCTAGGGGTGAAATTCCAAACGAACTCGGAGATAGCTGGTTCTCCCCGAAATAGCTTTAGGGCTAGCGTCGCAGGAAGTGTCATGAAGGTAGAGCACTGAATATGTGATGGCCTCATCCCGAGGTACTGAGCATAATCAAACTCCGAATGTCATGAAGACATATGCGGCAGTCAGACTGCGGGTGATAAGGTCCGTAGTCAAGAGGGAAACAGCCCAGACCATCAGCTAAGGTCCCAAAATATATGCTAAGTGGAAAAGGATGTGGAGATGTCCAGACAACTAGGAGGTTGGCTCAGAAGCAGCCATCCTTTAAAGAGTGCGTAACAGCTCACTAGTCGAATGACTCTGCGCCGAAAATTTACCGGGGCTAAGCATAATACCGAAGCTATGGATTTATACGAAGTATAAGTGGTAGGGGAGCGTTCCTGACAGCGAGGAAGCATGATCGCAAGGACATGTGGAGCGTCAGGAAGAGAGAATGCCGGTGTGAGTAGCGGAACGTGGGTGAGAATCCCACGCACCGAAAACCCAAGGTTTCCAGAGGAAGGTTCGTCCGCTCTGGGTAAGTCGGGGCCTAAGGCGAGGCCGAGAGGCGTAGTCGATGGATAACGGGTGGAGATTCCCGTACCTGGCGAAGAGGCAATGGAGTGACGGAGAAGGCTAGGCGATCCAGCTGCTGGAATAGCTGGTGCAAGCGAGGTAGGGGACATCCAGGCAAATCCGGATGTTGAAACCCGAAGGCGTGAAGCGTATGGAACATTACGATAAGTACAGAAGTCGCCAAAGCAAGCTTCCAAGAAAAGCTTCTAGCAATAAACTCTTTGTCAGCCCGTACCGAAAATGGACACACATGGGTGAGGAGAGAATCCTAAGGTGAGCGAGAGAACTATAGCTAAGGAACTCTGCAAAATGACTCCGTAACTTCGGGATAAGGAGTGCTCAGTGAAAGCTGAGCCGCAGTAAAACGGCCCAAGCGACTGTTTACCAAAAACACAGCTCTCTGCCAAGACGCAAGTCGAAGTATAGGGGGTGACGCCTGCCCGGTGCTGGAAGGTTAAGAGGAGTTGTCATCCGCAAGGAGAAGCAATGAATTGAAGCCCCAGTAAACGGCGGCCGTAACTATAACGGTCCTAAGGTAGCGAAATTCCTTGTCAGGTAAGTTCTGACCCGCACGAAAGGCGTAACGATTTGGGCGCTGTCTCAGCTGTAGACTCGGTGAAGTCTTAGTACCTGTGAAGATGCAGGTTACCCGCGACTAGACGGAAAGACCCCATGGAGCTTTACTGTAGCTTGATATTGGATCTTGATGCATGATGTACAGGATAGGTAGGAGACTGAGAGACGGATACGCCAGTATTCGAGGAGTCGCCGTTGGGATACTACCCTTGATGCATTGAGGTTCTAACCGGACATCGTGAAGCCGATGACGGGACAGTGTCAGGTGGGCAGTTTGACTGGGGCGGTCGCCTCCCAAAGAGTAACGGAGGCGCCCAAAGATACCCTCAGCATGGATGGAAACCATGCGCAGAGTGCAAAGGCAAAAGGGTGTTTGACTGCGAGACCAACAAGTCGAGCAGGGACGAAAGTCGGGCTTAGTGATCCGGCGGTGCCGAATGGAAGGGCCGTCGCTCAACGGATAAAAGCTACCCTGGGGATAACAGGCTGATCTCCCCCAAGAGTTCACATCGACGGGGAGGTTTGGCACCTCGATGTCGGCTCATCGCATCCTGGAGCTGAAGTCGGTTCCAAGGGTTGGGCTGTTCGCCCATTAAAGCGGTACGCGAGCTGGGTTCAGAACGTCGTGAGACAGTTCGGTCCCTATCTGTCGTGGGCGTAGGAAGTTTGAGGAGAGCTGCCCTCAGTACGAGAGGACCGGGGTGGACAGACCAATGGTGCACCAGTTGTCACGCCAGTGGCACAGCTGGGTAGCTAAGTCTGGAAGGGATAAACGCTGAAGGCATCTAAGTGTGAAGCCCCCTCCAAGATGAGACTTCCCATTCAAAGCGAAGTAAGACCCCTCTAAGACGAAGAGGTAGATAGGTCATAGGTGCAAGCATAGCGATATGCTGAGCTGAATGATACTAATCGGTCGAGGGCTTAGCCTAGAAGAAGGGTTCAAGGAGAAAGAAGCTAGAGAGCTGTTCAGTTTTGAGTGCTCGTGCATTCAGGAGAAGGAAAGAGATCCGGTGGCGATAGGGTGATGGAGACACCTGTACCCATACCGAACACAGAAGTTAAGCATCACAGCGGCGAAGATAGTGCGCAAGTGCGACAATAGCAGGCTGCCGGTTCAATCCGGGAG